>CAISYX010000061.1 GCA_903889815.1 uncultured Gammaproteobacteria bacterium | reverse complement strand
AGGAAGACTTTCACCGTGCTGCCATCTTCCAGCACGATGTGTTCTTCCGTGGCATGGAGCATGCCGGGAAGCAACAGCAGCAGGAATATCAGGCAGCGCAGGAACATGATCATGGTCGTTCGAACAGGGGAATGAGTTGGAGTCTAGCAGCAAATTCTGAAAATCGACCAGTGATTCGACAGAACGTCAGCTCAGCGGGGTTGATCTGTCAGGTCGCGCTGTGGGGCTGTCATCGCGTCGCAGACTGACCTGAACCGCCTTGAAGCCCGGCGTCTGACTGCGCGGGTCGGTCTGCAGCGGCACCAGGACATTGGCTTCGGGGAAATACATCAGGAGATTGCTGCGGCGAATGTCGAAGGGCTTCAGCTTGAGCCCGGCGATTGTGCCGGTGTCATTTTCAAGGGTCACACGCATGTCTTCTTCAAGTCCCGCCGCCCGCATGTCCGCAGGATGCATCATGACAATGTGCCGCTCCGTCTGGCCCCGATAGACATCCTTGTCGGTGTACACAATTGTGTTGAACTGCCCTTCACTGCGGACCGTGGTCAGTGTGAACTCCCGGGCGAGCGGGCGATTGCGGGCTGCATCTTCACGGGGAATTCGAAAGTGTCCGCGTCCTTCAGGCGCAGGGAAAACCGGCGTGTCAAGCGCGCGGCCTCCGACATGGAATTCGGTCTTCGTTTCATCAATCTCGCCCAGCGCCTCGTAGCCCGGAATGATCTTCGCGATGGCCTGACGAATCTCGCGATGCTCGGCAAAGCGGGCGAAGTCCAGAATGTCAGGCGCGACTACCTGTGCAGCGATGGCGCTGATGATCTCCACTTCCGAGCGCAGTCCCTCTATGCGTTCGAAACCGCCGTCGCTCAGGCGCACGAAATTGAACATCGATTCCTGTGTGGTCGGCTGCGTTTCTTCGTCGCGCACGCGAATCGGCAGCACGATGCATTCGTCGCCCAGGCCATGGACATGGCTCAGATTCAGCGTGGAATTGATCTGCACCTTGAAGGGGATGGCGGCCAGTGCGGCGGCGGCAAAACGGGAATCCGGGCTGGCGGCGTAGAGATTGCCGCCCAGCAGAAACGCCAGATCCACTTGCCCTGCCAGAGCTGCACGCATGCAGGCAAGCGTGTCCATCCCGGATTCAGTGGGCAGGCGCACGCCCAGTGTTGACTCGATACGCGCAAAGACCTGTTCCTTCAGCGCCGGTGTCACACCCATGGAACCCACGCCCTGCACGTTGCTGTGTCCGCGCAGCGGCAGCAGGCCCTTGCCGGGGCCACCCAGCATGCCGCGCAGCAGTGCCAGGTTGCTGATGGCTTCGACATTTTCCACCCCGTGGGAGTGGTGAGTGATGCCCATGCCCCAGCTGAATACGCAGTGCCGGCTGTTCTGGTAGAGCGTTGCCAGCAGACGAATCTGCGCTTCGTCCACCCCCGCTTCTTCGCACAGCGCTGGCCACGACAGGGCCCGCAGATGCGCAGCGAAGTCTTCGAAACCCCGGCAATGCTGCGCGATGAATTGGCTGTCCTCGCCGCCATTTTCCAGCACGGCTTTCGCGATGCCCTGCAGCAGTGCCAGGTCGCCTCCGACATGGGGTTGCACGTACTCAGACGCGATCGGGGCGCCGCCCACGATCATCGAACGCAGGTTGCTGGGGGACGCAAAGCGCAGCAGCCCGGGTTCCCGCGTCGGGTTGATCACGATCACCTGGCCGCCTCGCCGCCGGCATTCGATCAAAACCTTGAGAAAGCGCGGGTGATTGGAGGCCGGATTGGCACCAATGACAAAAAACGTGTCTGCCTGTGGCAGGTCCTGATACTGCACCGTCGCGGTGCCGGTACCGATGGCAGCCTGCAGCCCGACACCCGATGCCTGATGGCAGTAATAGGAACAGTTGTTCACATGATTGCTGCCATACAGGCGTGCGAACAGCTGCAGGACGAAGGCGGCTTCATTGGACGACCTGCCCGAGGCATAGAAGAAGCTGCGCTGCGCAGGGGTGCTGCGCAGGCGCTGGGCGATACGGGCGATGGCCTCGTCATAGCGGATGACGCGATAGCGATCCGCCCCCGGCGCTTTGTACAGCGGGTGTCCCAGGCGGCCAAGCGCTTCCAGTTCGCGGCCACTGAGCTGCGCGAGTTCTTCCAGCGTGTTGTCTTCGAACAGCGCGGGGGGGATGGCTGGACGCAGGTCGCTGGACTGCGCCTGGATGTTCTTGTTGCAGATTTCGATGCCGGCATTGTGTTCGTTGTGCAGTCCGCCACGCTGGCCGCCCGTGCCAAACGCGCAGGCCTTGCAGGTGTTCTTGGAGCGGACTGTTTCAGCCAGCCGACGCGGACCGACCTCTCCGGCGATGGACATGACATAGCGCACGGCTTTCAGTCCGCCACCCACTGGCAGGGGTTTGGCGTCGAGCTTGTCTGTCGGCGAGTGCTTGCTCATGAAGGTCCCTACAATCCGATGACTTCCATGCGCTCGCTGTCGGCCACGGTGACGCGCACGCCCTCGACCGTGGTAAAGGCGCGCGCTTCCAGCTGGTTCCTGCGCACCGCGTAGGTCACAGGCGCGCTGTTGCCTTCCCGGTGCAGCAGGATCTGCACGACAGT
>CAISYX010000060.1 GCA_903889815.1 uncultured Gammaproteobacteria bacterium | reverse complement strand
GGTGTAGGCATTGTTCTCGCGATTGACGAAACCATAGATGCCCAGCAGCACCGGCAACATGAGTGCCAGCAGGAAGACCATAAGTCGGGTCCTGAAGCTGCGGAAGGCGAAAAAGCCGCTCACGGCGGGGCAACCTTCATCGATAGCGATCGCGGGAGACGTTCGGCGCGCGACGCAGGCGTGTATCCCGCTCCAGCGTCAGCGCCATGCGCAGATTGGCAGGCGCAGCATCATCAAACACCAGCGCCTGCACCAGCTCAGGAGAATCGACGGGGGCGCGGGAGTGCCAGATACGCACGCTGTAGGCGCCAGCTGGGATGCCGCTGATGACAGCCTGCCCCTGTGCGTCCGTCTTTACAGCAAGATTGGTCTGGGCAACATAGATGTAGCCCAGCATCCAGTCGTGGATATTGCAGCCGATCTCCACAACGCCGGCCAGGTCGAACACCTGCTGATAATCAATGTTCTGGCCATTGCCGTAGAGCGGCAATTCAAACACTTTGGCGGGCGAGAAGGAGTAAACGTGGTGCAGGATGTCGTCACTGTTGGGAAAGCGCATGCTGCTGCCGCGGGTTACGACAGTGACATTGGCGACGAATTCCTTGTCGATCTGGTCAACACTGAACTCCCCCAGGGTGGTGTGCGCCGCGTGCATGTCATCCGGCACGAGGACTTCTACAACCGCGTCCTCCAAGGGTGTGCCAGTCTCGGCATCCTGAAGGGCGATACGAAGATCGGCGGCCTGGGCGCTGAATGACAAGCCGAAGATGGCAAGACTGATGAGAAAGCCAAGAACACGACTATTGGGTGGGGCAACCTGTGGATCGGAAGTGCACATACGGCTGGTCCTCGCTGTGTCCGCTCTGGCGCGGTGGATGCGGCCAGATTATAGCCGAAGAAATGCGCGAGCGATCATGGCGGAAGAATAGCCCTTGGCAAGAAGTGCACGATAGAGTTTCTGGCGTGCCCTGGCGTCGGATTTCGGCGGTACCGTGCCGTGGGTCTTTTTGTCCATCAGGGCCAGAAGGCTCTCGTGCCAGTCGTCGGACTGCAGATCCAGCGCGGCCTCGAGCGTGACACCATCAATTCCTTTCTGGCGCAGCTCCTGCCGGATCAGCAGGGGCCCCACCCCGCGCGCACGCCGGTACCGGATGTACGCCTCGGTGAACCGCACATCATCAAGAAGCCCGTCGAGAGCCAGCTGATCGAGCACCTGGGTGAAGGCCTCAAGGTTTTCCGGAAATTTTCGTTGCAGCTTGTCCAGCAGCTCTGCACGGGAATGCTCGCGCCGCGCCAGCAAATCCATGGCGGCGCGGCGCAGCGTCAGGCTTATGGCCTTATTCGAACTCACCGACCTCGTCCATTTCGTCGTCGGAAGCCGCTACAGCCAGTGCTGCACCGCCCAGCATCTGATCTCTTATCTTGCCTTCAATTTCCTTTGCAAGCTGCGGATTTTCTTCAAGATACGTAGCGGCATTCTTCTTGCCCTGGCCGATTTTTTCACCGTTGTAGGCGTACCAGGCGCCTGATTTGTCAATCAGGTTGAGCTTGACACCCAGGTCAATGACCTCGCCCATGCGGTAAATGCCAGTGCCATACATGATCTGGAACTCTGTCTGGCGGAACGGCGGTGCGACCTTGTTCTTGACCACTTTCACGCGGGTTTCGCTACCCACCACTTCCTCGCCTTCCTTGATGGAACCGATGCGGCGGATGTCCAGACGCACAGAGGCGTAGAACTTCAGCGCATTGCCTCCTGTGGTGGTTTCCGGCGAGCCGAACATCACGCCGATCTTCATGCGGATCTGGTTGATGAAGATCACCAGCGTGTTGGAATTCTTGATATTGCCCGTCATCTTGCGCAATGCCTGAGACATGAGCCTTGCCTGCAGCCCCATGTGGGAGTCACCCATATCCCCCTCTATCTCAGCTTTGGGCACAAGTGCCGCGACAGAGTCAACCACCAGCACGTCAATGGCTCCGCTCCGGACAAGCGTCTCGGCT
>CAISYX010000059.1 GCA_903889815.1 uncultured Gammaproteobacteria bacterium | reverse complement strand
TGCTCGGCGCGCACATCGCCAAGTTGAAGCAGTGGAATGTTGGCACGAAGAGGTTGATTCAAAGCAGATTCAAGCGTGATGTCGCCCAGCCCCAGCGCTTTGGCATTTGCCGCAGCTAACAGCACTAACGAGGTGAAAATCACCACCTGCTTTCTGACCATGATCCATTCCTTCTTATATGGCTTGTGCGGCTGTCACGCTCTGAGTGCAGGAAGGTTGGGGGCGTCATTCGGAAATGCGGGGGCCTGCAAGGACCCCCAAATCCCGAGAAATACGCTTCAATTACGCGTGCAAGTATTCATTATAAGTAGTCTTTTATCAACACTTCGGCTATCTGCACAGAGTTCAAAGCAGCACCTTTTCTCACGTTATCTGACACAATCCACAGATTGATCCCATTGGGATGAGAAATATCGGCCCTGATGCGACCAACCAGGACTGCATCCTTGCCTGCGGAATCACCCACCGCCGTCGGATACCCGCCGGGCTTGCGCTCATCCATCAACACCACGCCGGGTGCCTCCGACAACAACTCGCGCACCTCTTCCACACTGATCGGGCTGCGGGTCTCGATGTGCACTGCCTCGGAATGCGAGTAGAACACGGGCACACGCACGCAGGTGGCATTGACACGAATGGAGTCGTCTCCCAGGATCTTCTTGGTCTCCCAGGACATTTTCATCTCTTCCTTGGTATAGCCATTCTCCAGGAATACGTCAATTTGCGGCAGCACGTTGAAGGCGATCTGCTTCGGATACACCTTGCAGGTGGGCGTTCTGCCATTGAGCAGATCAGCAGTTTGTTTGGCGAGCTCTTCGATAGCCAGCTTTCCGGTACCCGAAACTGCCTGATAAGTCGCCACGTTGATGCGTTCTATGCCGACTTTGTCGTGAATTGGCTTCAACGCCACCAACATCTGAATAGTGGAACAATTCGGATTGGCGATGATGTTGCGATTGGGATAGTTGGCAATTTTCTCCGGGTTGACTTCCGGAACCACAAGAGGAATATCGTCCTCGTAGCGGAAGTGGGACGTGTTGTCGATCACGACACACCCGGCACGCCCGGCCTTTTCCGCGTACTGTGCGGAGACGCTGCCGCCGGCAGAGAACAAGCCGATCTGCGCTTTTGAGAAATCGAAATCCGCAAGGTTCTGCACTGTGACGGGCTTGCCTCGGAACATCACCTTCGTTCCGGCAGACCGCTCGCTGGCCAGCGCGAACAACTCGCCGACCGGAAAATTGCGCTCTTCAAGGATGCTGATCAGCGTCTCGCCGACCGCTCCAGTTGCCCCGACCACTGCCACGTTGTAAGTCTTCATTGCACTCCTTCCTGTCAATTTCCAGATTCAATTTGTTCTGTGCAGAGGCCTGACTACGCCTGAACACCAAAATACCAGGGCGCCGCTGTCTTCCAGCGCGATTCAAAAGCCTTGATGTCACCTGCGTCCTGCAGGGTGAGGCCGATATCGTCCAGGCCATGCAACAGGCAGTACTTGCGGAAACTGTCCACCGCAAAGGGGATGCTGCTGCCATTGGGCTTCACGATGAGCTGCTTTTCCAGATCCACCAGCAGGGAGTACCCGTTGCTCGCTTCCACTTCGACAAAAAGTTCGTCAATAATTTTTCTATCAATAACAATTGGTAATATTCCATTCTTGAAGCAGTTATTGAAGAAAATATCGGCATAGCTTGGTGCAATGATGACGCGGAAACCGTAATCATCGAGCGCCCAGGGTGCGTGCTCGCGACTGGAGCCGCAACCAAAGTTCTCTCGCGCCAGCAACACCGAAGCCCCTTTATAGCGCGGCTTGTTCATGACGAAATCGGGATTCAGCGGACGGCCACTGTTGTCCCGGCCAGGCTCCCCCTTGTCCATGTAGCGATGCTCGTCGAACAGGTTCACACCGAAGCCACTGCGCTTGATCGACTTGAGGAACTGCTTGGGAATGATGAAATCTGTGTCGACATTGGCTCTATCCAATGGCATCACCAACCCTGACTGCAATGTGAATTTTCTCATTTATTTACACCTTTATTCTTTAAATTCATAATATTGCAATACATTCTCAAACCAATCTGTCAGATGTAAAGAGAATGTCCCGCACATCGACGAAGTGACCGTGGATGGCTGCCGCTGCGGCCATCACCGGGCTGACAAGATGCGTGCGACCGCCGAAACCCTGCCGTCCTTCAAAATTGCGATTCGAGGTCGAGGCGCAGTGCTTGCCTGCACCCAGCTGGTCGGCGTTCATGGCCAGACACATGGAGCACCCAGGTTCACGCCATTCCAATCCTGCATCGATGAAAATCTTGTCCAGGCCTTCCGCCTCTGCCTGCTTCTTGACCAGGCCAGAGCCTGGTACCACGAGCGCCATCTCGATATTGGCGGCCACCTTGCGCCCTTTCACCACGGCAGCTGCCGCACGCAGATCCTCGATGCGGGAATTGGTACATGAGCCAATGAAGATGCAGTCCAGCTTGATGTCCGTAATTCGGGTGCCCGGCTGGAGACCCATGTATTTGAGTGCCTGGCGCATGTTGTCGCGACGGCTTGGGTCCAGTTCCTTCTCGGGGTCTGGTATCTCGCCGGTAATCGGCGCCACCATCTCCGGAGACGTGCCCCAGGTTACCTGCGGGATGATATCTGCTGCATCGATCACTACTACCCGGTCAAAATGCGCGTCAGCGTCGCTTACCAGCCCTCGCCAGGCGGCAGCCGCTTTTTCCCACATATCGCCCTTGGGCGCAAAGGGTCGACCCTTGATATAGGCCAGTGTGGTTTCATCCACGGCTATCAGTCCGGCACGGGCACCGGCTTCGATGGCCATGTTGCACACAGTCATGCGCCCTTCAACACTAAGAGAGCGAATGGCTTCGCCGCCAAACTCGATGGTA
>CAISYX010000058.1 GCA_903889815.1 uncultured Gammaproteobacteria bacterium | reverse complement strand
GGCGTTGCAGACGGACATCGAGACCCTCACGACTGACACGACTGAAATAGGCATCAACGGTATCGCCAGGCGGAACAGGAAAATTGGGCAGATAGGGTTTGCCCAGTTCGAGATCCAGATTGCAGCGAATCGCAATGGCTCGGGTATTGGCAATGGCCTCCGGCAGATCGCTGAACAACTCTGCCATCTCCGCGGGCGTGCGCAGATACTGCTGCTCACTGTAGTTGCGGGAGCGGCGGAGATCGTCCAGTGTCCGGCGCTCATTGATGCAGACACGCACTTCGTGGGCTTCGAAGTCGTCGCGACTCAGAAAGCGCACATCATTGGTCGCCACGACAGGACACTGCACGGCAGCCGCAAGTGCGACGGCTGCTTCGACATAACGTTGTTCACCTTCGCGTCCGGTGCGCTGCAACTCCAGATAGAAACTTCCGGGAAACCAGCGCATCCATTGCAGCAATGCAGCCTCTGCCTTCTCAGGGGCCTCCTGCAGTAGTTTGCCAATCTCGCCATCGCGTCCGCCTGACAATGCAATCAACCCCTCCGAGCGTTCCGCTACCCATTCGCGGCGGACGGTGACCTGCCCGGACGCAGACTTCTCTGTGTATGCGCGCGAGATCAGCTCAGTAAGATTGCGATATCCGGCCTTGTTGCGCACGAGCAGCACAAGTGGCGTGGGGCGCTGGGGGTTATCCTCATTCTCGATCAGCACATCGCAGCCGCAAAGGGGTTTGACGCCCGCACTCATGGCGGCACTGTAGAATTTGATGAGACCGAAGAGGTTCACCTGATCGGTGATCGCCACAGCGGGCATGCCTGCAGCAGCCACTTGCGCGACAAGTTCATCGATGCGCACAACGCTGTCGACAATCGAATATTCGGTGTGCATTCGCAGATGGATGAAGGTGTCTGTCACGGGCATGGCGGTCTCATCAAATCACTGTTCCGGTGCTTGCAGGTCGGGCAGGCGGGCTCGGGAGTCTAGAACCCGACTGACCGGGCCAAAACTGGCACGATGAACGGGGCTTGGTCCCAACCGCGCCAGTGCCTGCCGATGCGTGGCAGTTGGGTAGCCTTTATGCAGCGCGAAGCCATAGCCAGGGTAGAGTGCATCCAATGCCAGCATCTCGCGATCACGGGTAACCTTGGCGAGTATGGAGGCAGCCGCGATACAGTCCACGCGGGAGTCGCCCTGCACCACTGCACTGGAAGGAAATGACCAGAGCGGGCAATACAGACCATCGACATAGACAAAGCCCGGTGGCAACGCAAGGCCTTCCACTGCGCGGCGCATGGCCAGAAGACTGGCCTGCAGGATATTGAGCGCGTCGATCTCCGTGGCGCTGGCACGGCCCAGAGAATAGCACAGCGCCGACTCGACGATGCGCACAAACGCCGCTTCGCGAGCCCTTTCACTGAGCTTCTTGGAGTCCTTCAGGCCGGCAATCGGGCGCGCGGGATCAAGTATGACGGCCGCTGCAACCACGTCTCCAGCCAACGGCCCCCTGCCCGCTTCGTCCACACCGGCCACAGGCGCGAGCGGCGCACATGGATAGGGATGGCGCCACTGCGCCGGACTGTCCCGCTCAGCCGCCATGAGTCTTGCCCTGAATCTCACCCCGCACAAGTTGCAGGACAGCGTCGGCCGCCTGCGCACTGGCGTCGCATCGGATGGTGGAGTGAATCTGCTGAAACCTGTTGGCCAGAACACTCTGTTCCTGTGGATCGTCGAGAAGACGTTGCAGCTCACGACCGAGATTTTCAACAGTCACGGCATCTTGCAGAAATTCGGGAACCAGACGCTCGCCCGCCAGAAGATTGGGCAGTGAGACATAGGGCACCTTGAGCATGCGAGACGCCAGGAACCAGGTCAGTGCAGCGAGGCGATAACACCCCACCATGGGACGTTTGAGGAGCATCGCCTCAAGCGTGGCCGTGCCCGAGGCAAGCAGCACCATCTCGGCGGCCAGCATCGCCTGGTGGGAATTGCCTTCGAAGACGAGAAACTGCTCAGCCCCCGCAT
>CAISYX010000057.1 GCA_903889815.1 uncultured Gammaproteobacteria bacterium | reverse complement strand
GTACTGCCACAACTGACCCGCGCCGGCCGGGGTGTAGAGGCCACCGTCGATGACGCTGGAGTCCGCATAGATCACGTTGTCGATGGCACGGTGGAACACGCCGGCCGACAGGATGCTGGCCGGAGCGAAATACCACTCGAGCGACGTGTCGAAGCCCACGGTTTCTTCGGCTTCCAGTGTCGGGTTGCCGCCGCTGACCTTCTTGTTCACGAAGTCCACGGACGCGCCCGCACGCCACTCGTTGTAGGTCGGGCGGCTGATGCCGGTAGAGCCGGAGATGCGCAGCTTCACCGTCTCTGACACATCGACATTCACGTGTGCGCTGGGCAGCAGGTTGCTGAAGTCATCCGACACACTGATGGCGCGGCCGGCGATGGTGCCTTTGCTGGTGTAGTCGGTCATCTCATTGCGGGCGCCCAGCACCACATTGCCCCAGTTGTAGTCCAGCGTGGCCATGGCGTATACCGACGTCACTTCTTCCTCAATCAGAATGCGCTGATCGTCGCGGGGCACAGGCAGACGCCAGACGGGCGACGCTTCCCACGCGGCACGCAGGCCCACGTTGTTGTAAATTGTGGCGTTGAGCGAGTTGCTGGTCATGCTCTCCCACGGCTTGCCCGTGTTGAAGCTTTCCACGTTGATGCCGGCTGTCACGGGTGATGCGCCGATGCCCTGGGTGCTGTAACCCTCGGCATCACGCTCGTCCATCTGCAGCCCCACTTTCACGATGGCAGTGGTGCCGAACAGCGTCGTCTCGCGCTCGGCATCAAACTTGATTTTGGATGCTTCGTTATTCAATTCATCCGCCACGATCAGGCCGAGGTTGCGCACGTTATAAGTGATCTGGCCAGGCAGAATGGGGTTGCGAGTGCCACGGGCGTAGATCGTCAGCAGCGGGTCTTCGAGGTCGCTGATGTCGTAGCTGGAGGCTGCCAGACCGATGTCGTAGGCGATTGGCAGGAACTGGTTGCGCTCGGTTTCCGTCTGGTTGTAACGGCCTTCCACCAACCAGCCAGCCAATTGCACGTCCATGCCCAGGGTGTTGGTCAACGTGGAGTTGTCGTACTGACCGTCTTCCAGCAAGCGCGACACGGCGCCCGCAGCGGAGTACCCCGTCACGCCCACGGTGCCAGGCAGCGCGAACACGAACTGGTTGCGCTCTTCGGTGTCGACGAACTCACTGTACAGCGTTGATACAAACGCACGCTGCACAGCGCCCGTGCCACGCCATTCCACGGTGCCGCCCTGGGCGCTGTCGGAGCGGGTCAGCAGATAGCTGCGGAAATCCAGTTCCTTGACGATGGGCGCGCCGGTGGCCGGGTCGATCAACAGATCGTATTCACGATTGTCGGTCACCTGATCGCGGCTGTTTTCAGAGAAGAAGCCCACCACGCCGAACTGCTCATTGGACCATGATGCGCGCAGTCCGCCCTTGTCGATGTCGCCATCGCCCAGAGACTGATTGCCCAGGCCCAGGTCGGCATTCACGGCAAAGCCTTCCTGATCAAAGGGGTTGAAGGTGTGGACGTTGATGTGTCCGGCGATGGAGTCGCCCGGCATGCTCGGCAGGATGGCCTTGTTGGCTTCCACGCGGCTGGTGATCACGGACGGGAAACTGTCGAAGCGCGGAATGCGGCCGTTTTCGGCGCCCGGCACATCAATGCCGTCAAAGGCGATGCTGGTGTAACGGAAAGGCGCACCACGCAGATTGATGAAACGCGCCTGGCCCTGATCGCGCTCGATGGCGAGGCCTGGCAGACGGCCCAGCGAGTCGGCCAGATTCTGGTCGGGAAAGCGGCCGATGGTGTCGGCGGCGACGACGTCGGACATGTTCAGGGCATTGCGCTTGGCTTCCAGCGCGGCAATCTGGCTGTCGCGGATTGGCGTGGAGGTGACAACGATTTCTTCAATTTCAGGCTGCTGCGCGAGGGCCGGTGAACTGCAGATCAGAAGGGCGATGGCGCTCGCGAGTGTCTTGCGGCGCGCGGTGAATTTTGTGGGGGCGAACAACATGGGGCCATGTCTCCTGTGAAGGCTGTAGTCTTGAGGTTGAAATTATCAACAGGACTATAGCCAGCACAGATGACAGGGCGGTGAGGGTTTGGTGACAGTTTTGTGAAGGGGAAACGGAGAGGGAACGTGGCACAGGACTGGAAACAAAGAGAGCGCTTCTCTGTAACATGACCGTTGGCCGCCTGGACGGCGGCCAGCGAGCCCCCATGGACGGGTTCACGGCGTGTCATGACACAGAGAAGCGCTCTCTTTGTATTTCCTTGGTCAGGTTCGCGGGCCAGCCCGCTCCCACATCAACCTTACTCCCAGACGTTACGCACAGTCAGCGGCAGATCGGACTTGTTGCCATTGGCACCTTC
>CAISYX010000056.1 GCA_903889815.1 uncultured Gammaproteobacteria bacterium | reverse complement strand
GCCGGCATCATCGGCGCCTTCCCGACCCCCAATGCCCGCCCGATCGAAGTGCTGGACGAGATCGAGACAGTCCTGAAGATCCGCTGTGCGCCCATCAACTGGCCGCTGGGCATGGGCAAGGAATTCAAGGGCGTCTACAACCTCTACACCGATACGATTCACGTCTACCAGCAGGGGCAGGGTGATCGCATTCCCGACGACGTGCGCATCCAGGGGCTCGACAGCCCTGAAGCGCGCAAGTTGCTGGGTGCTTACGCCGAAGATGTGCAGATGGATATCGAGCTGGTGCGTGGCGCCAGCAATATCTTCGATGTGGACGAGTATCTTGCCGGGCATATGACCCCGGTTTATTTTGGCACCGCGCTGGGCAATTTCGGTGTGCGCGAAATGCTGGAACAGTTCGTGGAATGGGCGCCGTCACCGCTTCCGCGGCCCACGCAGACGCGCTCCGTCGCGCCAGACGAAACGCCCTTCAGCGCCTTCGTCTTCAAGATTCAGGCAAACATGGATCCCAATCACCGTGACCGCATTGCCTTCCTGCGGGTGTGTTCCGGCGCCTATACCCGTGGCTTGAAGGTGTTGCACACCCGGCTCGGCAAGGAAGTTCGCATCAGTGATGCGGTCACCTTCATGGCGGGTGAGCGCGAACAGGCTGAAGAGGCCGTGTCGGGTGACATACTGGGCTTCCACAACCACGGCACGATTCAGATTGGTGACACCTTCACGGAAGGCGAGCTGCTGCAGTTCACTGGCATTCCGCACTTTGCGCCGGAGCTGTTCAAGCGTATCAGGCTCAAGGACCCGCTGAAGATGAAGCAGCTGCAGAAGGGGCTCCGGCAGCTGGCCGAGGAAGGTTCTGTGCAGGTGTTCATGCCGCTGAAGAACAATGACCTGATCGTGGGGGCCGTGGGTGCCCTGCAGTTCGAAGTAGTCGCTTTCAGGCTGCAGGATGAATACAAAGTGGATTGCATCTATGAAGGCGTGAGTGTGCACAGTGCTCGCTGGGTGCGCGGCAAGGATCGCGCAAAGCTCGAAGAGTTCCGCAAGAAGGCATTCGACAACATCGCCGTGGATGGCGGTGAGCATCTCACCTACCTGGCGCCTTCCCGTGTGAACCTTGCACTGATGGAAGAGCGCTGGCCCGACATTGAGTTTCACGCGACCCGCGAACATTGACCGCAAACGCCAGCGACAAAAAACGAGGATTTATGCAGTTCGAATTGAAAAAGACAGACGGTCTTGCCCGGCGCGGTACCCTGCGATTTCCGCGCGGTGAGGTGCAGACCCCCGCGTTCATGCCCGTGGGAACCTATGGCACCGTGAAGGGGATGACGCCTGCTCAAGTCGCAGACACCGGCGCGCAAATCCTGCTCGGCAACACATTCCACCTGATGTTGCGCCCCGGAACCGAAATAGTGCGCAAGCACGGCGGCCTGCATGGTTTCATCGGCTGGGACAAACCGATTCTGACTGACTCCGGCGGCTTTCAGGTATTCAGCCTTGGAGACATGCGCAAGATCACCGAGGAGGGGGTGAAATTTCGCTCGCCTGTGGATGGTGCCCAGGTGTTTCTCGGGCCCGAGTCCGCCATCAAGGTACAACAGGAGCTGGGCTCCGACATCATCATGGTTTTCGATGAATGCACGCCATATCCCGTCAGCGAAAAGGATGCCGAGACTTCCATGAATCTGTCGCTGCGCTGGGCACTGCGCTGCAAGCAGGCGCATGGAGATCATCCGTCCGCGCTCTTCGGGATAGTGCAGGGTGGCATGTACCCGTCCTTGCGCGAACAGTCTCTTGCCGCCCTGACGGCCATGGATTTTGACGGCTATGCCATTGGTGGTCTGTCGGTCGGCGAGCCCAAGGAAGAGATGATCAAGGTGCTCGACCTGATTGCCCACCGGATGCCGGCCCACAAGCCGCGTTACCTCATGGGAGTTGGCACGCCTGACGACATCATCCAGGCCGTTCTGCGCGGTGTGGACATGTTCGATTGTGTCATGCCAACCCGCAACGCCCGCAATGCCCACCTGTTTACGAGTGCCGGGCTGGTGCGTCTGCGCAATGCCCGCTACAAGGTTGATACCGGCCCGCTTGACCCTGAATGTGACTGCTATACCTGTCGCAATTTCACTCTCGCTTACCTGCATCACCTCGACAAATGCAAGGAAATGCTGGGTGCGCAGCTCAATACAATTCACAACCTGCGCTTCTACCAAAATCTGATGCAAGGTTTGCGTGATGCTATGGAACAGGGTAGATTGGCGGCCTTCGTCGCGGCGTTCTATGCGCGGCAAGCGCCCTCCGAGCCGGAGACGCCCTGATACAACGCCCTCTGAAAGCCTGCGCGCGGAGGCATGGTTCCGGGTTGCCGCAGGCGCAGCACACCGCACATCACCACTGAAGAGAGATCGACAACATGAATTTTTTCATCAGCGCCGCTTACGCCCAGGACGCTGCTCCTGCTGGTCCCAGCCCCGTTTTCAACCTGATTTTCATTGGCGGCATGTTCCTGCTGTTCTATTTCATACTGTGGCGTCCGCAGTCCAAGCGAGCAAAAGAGCACCGGGAACTGGTCTCCAGTCTTGCCAAGGGCGATGAAGTGCTGACCAGCGGTGGATTGCTGGGCAAGGTGACAAAGGTCACTGACGACTATGTCACCCTGCAAGTGGCCGAAGGCGTTGAGCTGTGCATGCAGAAAGCGTCCATCGCGGCTGCATTGCCCAAAGGCACCCTCAAGTCCATTCAGTAATTGAACGTCGCCGTCGCACTGATCGACGGCGCCAGTGAGTACATCTGTCATGCAGAATAAATTTCCCCTCTGGAAAAACCTCCTGATTCTGTTCGTTGTTCTTTTGGGCGCCATTTATTCGGCACCGAATCTCTACCCTGACGACCCTGCCGTGCAGATTACTCACGAGAGCGAACCGATTGACGAATTCGTGATGGCCACGGCGACGGATGCCCTGCGCGCGGAGGGCATCGAGTTTTTCGGAGAAGCCATCGACGGGCGCTCCGGCATCATCCGTTTCAGCAATCTTGATGACCAACTGCGTGGCAAATCTGTCATTGAGCTGGCAGTTGGCGGAGGCTATTTCACAGCCCTGAATCTGGCGCCGACTACCCCCGACTGGTTGCAGGCGATGAACGCCGGCAAGATGAGCCTCGGGCTCGACCTTCAGGGAGGCGTGCACTTCCTCATGGAAGTGGACATGGAGGCGGCGCTTGAGCGACGCATGGACAACACCGTCAGCACGCTGCGCCAGCTGCTGCGCAGCGAGCGTATCCGCTCCCGTGCGCTCGATCTGGAAGAGCCGAATCTGATTGTCGCGCGCTTCGACGACGAAGAGTCCCGCTCCAGTGCGCGAGCCTTGATCAGAGAGAGCTTCGCAGAACTGCAGACCGTGAACCGGGAACAGGGTGACAATTTCTATCTGGACATGAGTCTGACAGAACTCGACATCCTGCAGATGCAGCGGGATACCATCGCTGCCAACAAGACCACCATTCTCAACCGTGTCGACTCTCTGGGTGTATCCGAGCCAGTGGTGCAGCAGCAGGGCGTCAACCGCATCGTGGTAGAGCTGCCCGGCGTGCAGGACACGGCCCAGGCCAAGCGTATTCTGCAGCGGATCGCCACTCTGAATTTCCATCTTGAAGCGGCGCCGGGTTCACCGCCCTCCAGCTACACGACCTATGACTACGAAGGCATGCTGATAGACGTCAGCAATGAAGTCATTCTGCAGGGCGACCGCGTCAGCAATGTGCGCTCCACACTCGATCAGACCGGCTTGCCGCAGGTTGCCATCAATCTGGACGCCCAGGGTGGTGAGCAGTTCAGCCGCGTCACCCGCGACAACATCAACCGCCTGATGGACATCGTGCTGAGCGAAACCAAGACTCGCCCGGTTACCGTGCAGGGCGAGAATGGTGAAATGATTACCGAGCAGGAAACCTACGAAGAGAAGCGTCTGATCAGCCATGCGACCATCCGCGCGGCGCTTGGTCGCGAGTTTGTCATCACCGGACTGACGACGACAGAAGCCAATGAGCTGTCCCTGCTCATTCGTTCCGGCGCGCTCGCTGCCCCGATGTACTTCGTGGAAGAACGAACCCTCGGCCCGAGCATGGGGGCAGAGAATATCGAGCAAGGGAAAAGAGCCACAGTGCTTGGTGTAGGGTTGGTCGTCGTGTTCATGTTTGCCTATTACCGCATGTTCGGACTTGCCGCCAACATCGCGCTTGGCGTGAATCTGCTGCTGCTGATCGCGATCATGTCGATCATCTCGGCGACGCTGACCTTGCCTGGCATTTTCGGCATCGTCTTGATCATGGGCATGGCGGTGGACGCCAATGTGCTGATCTTCACCCGCATAAGGGAAGAGCTGGCCAACGGGCTGTCACCGCAGGGTGCCATATCTGCAGGCTTTGACCGGGCACTGGGGACAATCATGGACGCCAACCTCACCACGCTGCTGGTCGGTATCGTACTGTTCTCCATTGGTACGGGTCCTGTCAAAGGCTTCGCCGTGACGCTCATGATTGGCATCTTCACCTCGGTATGGACGGCCATGGTGATCACCCGAGCTGTCGTCAATCTGATGTACGGCGGGCGTCAGGTAAAGCGACTGTCCATAGGGCCCTATGTCTGACAGACGTTCTTCGCGCGTCGCCGCTTGCAACAGAATTCAGGAACGGTTTGGAGAAAGGTATGGCAATGCTGGAAAGGTCATTCGATTTCATAGGCACGGGCAGAAAGCTCAGTATCGTGTCGGCAATCGCCGTGCTCATTTCGCTCGGTTCCTTGCTGTTCAATTCGCTGGAATTGGGACTGGATTTCACCAGCGGGTCGCTGGTGGAAGTGGGCTATTCGGAATCCGTGGATGTTGCCGAAGTCGGCAGTCTCCTGAGCGCCGCTGGGTATGAAGAGGCGCTGGTGGTGGCTTTCGGTTCCGACCAGGAAGTGCTGATCCGCATGCCGGTGGACGAAAGCCTGTCGGAAGTGGAAATGGCGGGTCAGCTGGTCGTGCTGGGCGAAAGTCTGCTGGCCACTCTGCAGGCAGGCACGACGGCAGAGGTCGAGATTCGCCGCCTGGAGTTCGTAGGACCTCGCGTCGGCGAAGAGCTGGCTGAAAGCGGCGGGATGGGAGTTCTCGTATCGCTGGGCATGGTCATGCTGTACGTGGGTGCACGTTTTCAGTCCAAGTTCGCCATCGCTGCCGTCGTAGGGCTCATGCATGACGTGATTCTTGTCATGGGGATTTTCTCGGTGTTTCGAATCCAGTTCGACCTGACGGTTCTGGCCGCAGTGCTTGCGATCATTGGTTATTCCGTCAACGACAAGATCGTGGTATTCGACCGCGTGCGGGAGAATTTCCGCGTACTGCGCAAAGGCACGCCAGCAGAGCTGATCAACATTTCCCTGAATCAGACTCTCAGCCGCACCACGATCACCTCCGGCACAACCCTTCTCGTCGTCCTCGCCATGCTCTTCGTGGGCGGTGACTCAATTTACGGATTTGCCCTGGCGTTGACCTGGGGAATCATCATCGGTACCTACTCTTCAATCTATGTGGGTTCCACGATTCTGCTGCTGTTGAAGGTTACCAAAGAGGACCTGATGGTGCAGGCGAAGGAAGGGGAAGCGGACTCGCGCCCGTGAAGATCATCAGTGCGCGGTGGCTTCCGCCAGTTCGCGCAGTGCCAGAACATGTTGCAATACAGGCGCGCGCGACACCATCGCGCGCTGCTCTTCCAGTATTCCTCTCAGTATCTCTATCGTAGTCAGCGGATTCGCGAGCACCACCCGGAACACCACCACGGGGGTGCGCTCGTATCTGGCTGGCGTCAATTGTGTGCGTGAGACAAAGGACTTGCCGTGGCCGCGCTGGGTTTTCTGGATACTGCGGGTCAATGCGTTGAGCAGTGCATTGGCTGCTGAGCGCACATCAGCGTCCTCACTTGCCAGCAGCCGGCGGGCTTCTTGCGGTACGTATCGATAAGTCAGGATGTTCAGCTCCGGCTCCGAAATCAGCTCGAAGTCCTCTGTTTGCCGGATGATGTCCGCAAAGGCTTTCGCCTTGGCGATGCCCTGGTCTATGAGCAGTTCATATCCTCCCCGCGCGATGATGTGCAATCCGGCATGCACCAGCACCGCCATGCCCGGCCGGGAGCCTTCCACACTGTGGCTGCCCAGATCCTTGGACCCCTTGCGGATGATGTATTCCGCGTGATGCTCCACGGCGGACAGCGTTTCGGGCTGGCGGAACACGCACAGACCTGCGCCCATGGGCACATAGAGTTGCTTGTGGGCATCCAGCGTCACGGAGTCCGCGCGCTCGATACCCGCCAGCAAGGGCCGGTGAGTCCTCGAGAACAAGGTCGGGCCTCCCCAGGCGGAATCCACATGAAAATGGATGCTTCGCTCCTGCGCAATGTCTGCCAGGGCATTCAGAGGGTCCACATTGCCTGTTTCCGATGAGCCAGCCACGCCCACGATCGCCATGACCCGGTAGCCATCGCGGGTCAGCTCGTCGCAGCGCCGCGCCAGTGCGTCCGGCCGCACCTTGTTATGGGCATCGGTCTCCACTGCCACCAGATTGCGGCGGCCGATGCCCAGGATGTCTGCCGCCTTGCCCAGCGAGTAGTGCCCGCGCTCCGACACGACGATGGCAAGCCCCCGGTAGCCGAAGTGCTGCAGCCCGCCAGCCAGACCTTCCTGCGCGAGTCCCGCAAAGCCGTCGGAGGGCGCAAAAATGGCATTGCGAGCGGCCCACAGGGCGGTCAGGTTGGCGATGGTGCCGCCAGAGCAGAAACTGCCGATGGCATGGTTGCGGTCATGCATCCAGTGGTCGTAGAAAGCGTCGTCCTGCGAGTAGATCAGGTGATGAATCATGCCGATGACCTGTCGTTCCAGCGGGGTGAAGGCCTTGGAAGTCTCCACTTTCACCAGATTCTGGTTCAGCGCCGTCATGATGCGGGAAAGCGGCAGCATGAAATAAGGCAGGGCCGAGGCCATGTGGCCGACGAAGCTCGGTGCGGCAATATGCACCGATTGCGCTACGACTTTGTCGAGCAGAAAGTCGATCTGGTCAGATACGAAAGTCGGCGCGTCAGGTATGCGGGGATTGGCGAAGTCTTTTTCTATCAAGCGCAGGTCGCGCTCGGAGGCAACGATGTGGTCCTGCAGAAAACCGGCCAGATTCCGGGAGATGGACTGGTCAATCAGTCCCAGCGTCGAGTCCGGCGCCTCGGGCACTGTGAAGATGCGGTAGAGGCTCTCCAGGCTGGCTTCTGCCAGTTTCTTGTTCTCAGTCATCGTCATGGCTACCGGGACATCGGGCGGGCAGTATAGTGCAATTGCCGCAGGCGGGGAAACCGTGGCAGAAGGCGCTCGGAAGGGCATGTCGACAGGCGATTTATACGCTTGGACATTCAGACCTCGTCTTGTAGTATTGGCCCCGCCCTGACGGAATTTATCTCCTGAACAAGGGTCTATAAAGCCAGCGTCCAAGAGAATTTCGATATGCCGTTCGTTTCCGCCACCCTGCGTGTGTTCGCGCTGCTCAGCCTGATGTGCGTCGCCGGCGCGGCGTCCGCTCAGGATGCCGACCTGTTGCCCAGGCCAGCCGAGCTCGAACCGGCCATCCGGTTCTGGGCACGTGTCTATACCGAAGTGGATACCGAAAGCGGCTTCCTGCACGACGCCAACAATCTGGCCATCATCTATCAGCGCGTGGACTACGACCGCCCGGAGCTGGAACGCCAGCGTACCCGCATCCAGGACGCTCTCAAGGCACTGGGCACCGGCAAGCGCAACGGTCTTACGGCGCTGGAGCAGGACGTACTCGACCTCTGGCCCGCCGATGTCAGCAATGACACGCTCAGCACCGCCGCCAACAATGTGCGTTTCCAGCTGGGGCAATCCGATCGCTTCGTGGAAGGTCTGATCCGCTCCGGCGCCTACCGTGATCACATCAACAGTGTTGTGCGCGCCAAGAACCTGCCCATCGAGCTGGGGGCGCTGCCCCACGTCGAATCTTCCTTTCACCCTGGGGCCTATTCCAGCGTGGCGGCTGCCGGCATGTGGCAGTTCATGCGCACCACCGGGCAGCGCTTCATGCGCATCGACCATATCGTTGACGAGCGCATGGACCCGTACACAGCCACCTACGCCGCCATGAGTCTGCTGGAATACAACTATCGCATTCTGGGCACCTGGCCCCTGGCGCTGACCGCCTACAATCACGGCACCGGTGGCATGAGCCGCGCCGTGCGCGAGACCGGCACCAACCGCATTGAAGAGATCATCATGAAGTACAAGGGGCCCAGCTTCGGCTTCGCGTCCCGCAACTTCTATCCGCAATTCCTGGCCGTGCTCGATGTCGAGCGCCAGGCACAGGCCCTGTTCGGCGTGCTGCAGCTGGACCCGCATCCGGAGTACGAAGAGATCGAGCTGGATGCCTACGTGGAAGCGCAGGTTCTGGCCGACGCGCTCGGGATCACACTGGAACACCTCAAGTTTGACAATCCGGCCCTGCGTCCCGTGGTATGGGATGGCAGCAAGCGCATCCCCCAAGGCTATGTGGTGAAGGTGCAGCGCAAGTCGCTGAATGCCCCTCTTGCGCAGCTGCTAAGCCGTATTCCCGGCGACCAGCGCTTCCCGATTCAGACACCTGATCTGGCCTACGTGGTGCAGAGTGGCGACAGTCTCTCGGCCATCGCGCGGCGCTTCAGAACGTCGGTAGCCCAGCTGACCTCACTGAATCAGCTGGCAGACAGCCATCGTATCCGCGTTGGCCAGCGTCTGCTGCTGCCACAGGACAGCGCAGCTGCTACCGGCCAGACGTCTGCGCAGATCGCCGCAACAGCCACCAGTCAGGCCAGTGGCACTGCGGCAACGGCAGGCAGCACAAGGCCCGCCGCCACCTCCTACGATGTGCGCCGCGGCGATACCCTTTCGTCGATCGCCAGACGTTTGGGTGTTTCCGAGCTCGCTCTGCTGCAGGCCAACAACATCGACCATCCGGACCGTATCTATCCCGGTCAGACGCTGCGCATGCCGGGCAGCACTGCGCCGGTCTCCGAACCAGTGGTATATGTCACGCCCCGCGAGCCTGTCGCCGTGCCTCTGCCGGCCGTCGCGGCGGTGCCTGTCCCTGCCCCGGCCGCCCTGACCATCGTGGATGACTTGCTGCCCGTACTGGAAGTCGCGCCAGAGGAAGAACCAGCGCCTGCCGACGCCAACGCGGTGGCGGCCGAGTCCATCAGTGTCGAGGCCAGCAACGAACAGGCAGAGGTGGACCTGGCAGCAGACCCCTCCGACTACAGTGTGGCCACCAACCAGAGCATCGAGATTCAAGCGTCGGAAACCCTGAGCCATTACGCGGACTGGCTGGGAGTGAGCAGTGCGCGGCTGCGGCAGCTCAACAATCTGCGCGCCAATGCGCCGGTGGTGATGGGAGATCGTCTGGTGATGGATTTCGCCCAGGTGCCAGTGGCCGAATTTGAACTCAAGCGCCGCCAGTTTCACCTGCAGGAGCAGCAGGACTTCTTCCGCCAGTACCGCATCCGCAACGTGGATCAGTACAAGGTGGCGATGAATGACAATATCGCCAACCTGGCGCGCCGCAAGTACTCCGTGCCGATGTGGCTGTTGCGGCAGTACAACCCGAACCTCAATTTCCGTCAGATCCAGATCGGCCAGACCGTGGCCTTCCCAGTGCTGGAGCCCGTGCAGTTGCAGGGCAGCTCCGGGGGTTGACGGGTTCAGTCCTCAACGCCTGCGATGGCGTCGGACAAGAGGCTGACGCCCAGCGCATATTTGAAGGAAGGGTTGTAGCGCAGGAGTGAACAGAAGTTGCGATACACCAGATAGCCCTTGTCATCCCCCTCATCGCCAATGATCAGCGCTGCCGCCAGCGGGCGCGTGGGCAGGTCTGTGCCATCGGCCTTGCGCACTCCCAGCTCCTGCCAGTCACTCAGGTCTCGCCAGGCTCCCATGGTCGTGTAGCGACGACAGGTCGCGTCCGGGTCCAGTCCTTCGTTCTGCGGTTCGGGCAGTGACTGCTCGCCGCCGGGAGGCAGGCTCACGACGCGGCCCCAGGTCTGATTTTCCTGCCAGCCCGTGGATTGCAGATAATTGGCAACTGAGCCAATCACGTCCGGGCCCATGTTCCACAGGTCCCGTCGCCCATCGCCATCCTGATCCACGGCCAGGCGCAGATAGCTGCCCGGCATGAACTGCGGCGCTCCCAGTGCACCGGCCCAGGAACTCTTCATCATCTCCGGCGTGGCGTAGCCTTTGTCCACAATCTCGAATGCCGCAAACAGTTCAGCGCGGAATTGCTCGCCGCGCCGGCTGTCGAAAGCCAGTGTCGCGACCACATTGAACAGTGGCTCTGTAATGGGGAACGTGCCGTAGTTGCTTTCCATGCCCAGCACGGCGGCGACAAAACGCGGTTGCACGTTGTAGGGCGCCGACGCGGCTTCCAGCATGGCACCCTGCTCAGCGAACAACGCCTGGCCCATTTCGATGCGCCGCGGGCTGACCCGTTCCAGGTAATCGGCGTAGGTTTCGACGAACTCTGCCTGGGCACGGTCGGCTTGAATGACGCGACGTTGTTGCTCAATGGTGGGAAGGATGGCGTCGAGGGTTTGCGCACGAATGCCGCGGGTCAGTGCCTCCGCGCGAAATTCCACGAGCCAGGCCTGAAACGCGGCGGTGTCGTCCACCGCCTCGGGTGTTGCCTGTTCCTCTGGTGCATCGGTTGCCACGGTGGCAGCCGGCCCGGCTGGCGCAAGGGTCTGGGCTTGCAGCAGCGCCGCAGCCAGTGCTGCCGAGAGAGTGGAAATACCAAACAGACCCTTGCGTACGATCGTCATGACTGCTCCTTCAACGAGGGTGAACCAGGCGCCAGGCCGGTCCGGAATTGTTCTGAACTTTAGCGTCGAAGCAGCAGACCGTACAAGGCCTTTCTCCCCGTTGCAGGTATCGCAATCATGCCGCCGGCTGGCTGAACAGTGAGTGAATGAGGCCCTCGTATCGGGAGCGCAAGGTCAGCGGATGAAAGGGTTCGAGCATGGCCAGGGGCAGTGCCTCGCCTGCACGTTTGCGCTCAGCCCAGTCGCACAGTCGCGTGGCGGCACTGGCAGCCTGTTCTGCCACGGTGCCCGTGCCCGCATAGAGGCTCTCCTCACCGAGATACTCGGGGTACACCAGTCGCCGCGGGGCGAGCGCAGCACAGCCAAGCGCGCTGGATTCCAGTACTGCCAGGCCTTGAAAGTCGTGCAGGGCCGTACTCAGCACCACATCACTGCGGGCCAGCAATTCCCGGTATTCGTTCCTGTCTTCGATGAATCCGGTTATGCCAGGCGCAATGCCGGCAAGTGTGTACCAGTGCGCCAGCCTCGACTGCAGCGCTGCGAATTCCGCCGGTGCCTGTCGAAAACGCTGACCCAGCAGGTGCAATCGAAACCGCAGTCCGCGTGCCACAAGGGCGTCGACCATGGCGCACAGCAGTGACGGACCCTTGTCATATTCCCAGCGGTGATTCCAGACAATGTTCAGCACATCGGGTTCCCCTCTCGGGCGCCGTGGCTGGAACAGCGCAGGAGCAAGCGGGACAGGCAGCACAGTAGAACTGGCAAGGCGCGCCAGCAGCCCGTCGGGCACATGGTCAGGCAACTTGTGCAGCAGGGCGGCCGCGCCGTCCAGAAAGCTGCGTTGATTCCAGGCACTGTTGAACACCAGCCGGTCAGCACACAGGGCGGTGTAGAGGCTGAGCATCTGGGGTTCCACCGGGTTGGTGCGCGCCGCTTGCGGGTCGGGGTTCTCTGGGTAGGCAAACTGGTTTTCGTGGCAGTAGACGATGGTTGGAAGATGGGCGAGACCGGGTACGAATCCCCGCAGCGCAGACAGGTCGGTCATGGACGTGCAGAGCAGGAAGTCGTGATTGTCTGTCAGCGCAGGCCGATGGTTGAATGCCCAGGTCAGACTGTTGCCCCGCACCCGCCACGGAAAATAGCGTGGCGGCAGTGTCAACGTGGTCCATTCGATCTGCGGCAGCATCGCGTACAGATTTTCCCGCCAGACGCGGTGACTCTCCGCGTCGTACGCAGACAACAGCAATCCTTTCATGATCGGTTCTATCGCGCAGGAAAAGCATGCAATCTAGCGATGTCATCCTGCTCGGTCAATCAATGGACCAGCGGCTGCAAGGCCTGCCCGAGCGAATCAGCTCACCGCTGCAGGCGCTGGTCACAAATAGCTGAGCCGGCGAGAAAGACTTGCCGGGCCGGTTCGGTCTCCCCTACAGGCTTACCGTTGCTTGCTTTCGCTGCGCGGTTAGTGGGATAGTTGTGCCAACCCCGGCATGTTTGGAGCAGGCTTTAAGGGCGCATTTTCAGGAATGCGGCAAGGACTTGTTACGGTAGCGACAATCACGTTTTTGCAGAGACAAGAAGAACCGACATGGCATCTCCCACACTCGAAAATCTGCGCCAGACCCTCAGCAATATCCGTCGTCGTCGCAACCGGCTCTATGCCCTGCATCATGTCAGCCTGGCCGTCATTGCCGTCACGGCCTGGGCCTTGCTGCTCAGTGGCATCGAAGCGCTGCTGGAACCCGGGCGCGCTGTTGCCGTGCTGCTCTTCGTCCTGCTTCTGGCTGGCATCGCGGGCGCCATCTGGTTCACGTCCGGCCGACTGCGCCGACTGCAGAGTGATGATCAGACGCTGGCGCATTTTGTAGAAGACCGCATTCCTGACCTCGAACAACGCCTCCTCACCTCGCTTGAATTTACCTCCGACGAACAATCTGCCACCCGCAGCGGCGTGTCGCAGCAGTTCGTGCGTCAACTCTGGGCCGATGCCGAGGCCCATGTACAGGAGCAGCAGGCGCGGGTAGACCGCGTGGCTGAGTCGAAAGTGTCCTGGATTTCGCTGAGCGGAGCGGCGGCGACACTGGGCGTCGCCGTTGTGGCGCTCATGCTTTCCGAAGTCATGCTTTCGGCCGCCAGCCGCCTGTTCTGGCCGTTTGCCGCCGATCCTGAGGCGCCGGCGGTGGTGATCGAGGTCCCGCGTGACATCGAAATCACGCTGGAGCCCGGCGATATCGCCATGCAGCGAGGCGAGGCCGCCACTATCGTCGCGCGCGTGACCAATGCCATGCCCAGCGAAATTCAGCTGCGCATTCAAAGCGACAATGTCAACTGGCAGGACCTGTCGATGCTGCAGGATGCCAGTGGCAGTGACAGTGCCAGCTACAGCTATTTCCTGCCATCCGTGCAGGAAGACCTGGTCTATTACGTCAATTTCGAACAGAACGGTGAGCAGCGCTCCGAGCAGTTCCGCATCACGGTGTACGACCTGCCGCGGGTGGAGCAGATCGATGTGGCCTATGCCTACCCGGAATACACCGGCATTGAGAACAATGCAGAGACAGACGCAGGGGACATGCTGGTGCCGGAGGGCACACAGGTGGAACTGCAGGTCACCTTCAACAAGAACATCGAAACCGCCAGCATTGAATTCCAGGAAGGCTCGGGTTACGAGAGCATCCCGCTGAGCATCGACGGCAGCGTCGGCAAGGCCAGCTTCACCGTGGCACAGGACAGCGTGTACCGCATCGTTGCCCGTGACTTCGAGGATCTGGAGAGCCTGGACCCTCTGGATTATTTCATCCGTGCGATTCCCGACGAGCCCCCCGAGCTGGTGCTCAAGAGTCCGGGGCGCGACCAGGATGTGATGCCGCTGGAAGAGGTGGTGCTGGAAGTCGATGCCAGTGACGACTATGGCCTGAGCCGCTTCAACCTGCATTACAACGTCGTGGGCACCGATGAAGTGGCCGTGGACTTCCTGCCCGAGCAGCAGACCCGCAGTATCTCCGGCGCTGAGATGATCTATCTTGAAGACCTGGACGTTGTCCCGGGTGACTTTGTCAGCTACTACCTCACGCTGGCTGACAACAATGGTCTTGCCGGGCCCGCCGAAATCGTCTCTGACATCTATTTCCTGCAGGTGGTTCCCACAGATCAGGAATTCCGGCGGGCCGGCGGCCAGCAGGGCGGCGGTGGTGGCGGGGGCGGTCAGGGTGGCGGCGAAAGCAGCGCGCTGGTGACTCTGCAGAAAGACATCATCGCGGCCACCTGGAAGCTGCGCAATCAGCCACTGGATGCCGATCCGGCGGCTCTGGCAACGGATATCGGCATCATCGCCGAGTCCCAGGCTGAAGCCACCACACGGGCGCAGCAGTCCATCGAGCGACTGGCCGAGCGCCTGAATTTTTCCGATGACAGTTACGACAATGCCGTGCTGAATCTGCAGCAGGCCATCGAGCAGATGAACCTTGCCATTGCCGAGCTGGAGAAACAGCAGGTCACCAGTGCGCTGAAGCCCGAGCAGGTGGCGTTGCAGTTCATTCTGAAGGCAGAGGCCGATATCAATCGCACTGATATCAGCACCCAGCAGGCAGGCGGCGGGGGCGGGGGCGGCGGCGGGGAGCAGCAGGAGCGGGAAGACCTGCGCGAGTTGTTCGAGATGGAAATGGGGCAGCTGGAGAACCGCTACGAGACGCCACAAAGTGCCGGCGGGGCAGGCGGTGCGCAAGCCACCGAGGAAGAGAACAAGCTGGAAGAACTGGCGCGTCGTCAGGAAGGGCTGACCCGTGCCCAGCGCGATCTGGCTCGACGCATGGAGAACATGACCGAAGAGCAGCGTCGCCGCGAGCTGGAGCGCCTGCAACGTGAACAGGAGCAGCTCAGCCAGGAAGTGGCGCAGTTGTCGCAGCAGTTGTCCCGTCAGCAGGGCGGCCAGCAGGGCCAGCAAAGTCAGCAGCAGCCAGGCGCCCAGGGGCAGCAGGGCGGTCAGGTGGGACAGTCCCAGCAGTCGGGTCAGTCCCAGCAGAGCGGTCAGTCACAGCAGGCCGGTGCGTCCGGAGGGCAGTCGTCTCCAGGCCAGCAGGACGGACAGCAGCAGACAGCTCAGCAGGGCGGGCAACAGTCCGGCGGGCAGGACGGTCAGAGCCAGCTCGACCGGGCCGCGCAACAGATGGCGGAAGCCGCTCAGGCCGATTCGCCCGCACAGGCCGCTGCCCGCAGTCAGCGCGCGCTGGAAAGCCTGCGCGAGCAGCAGCGCCAGATGCAGGCGCAGCAGAACACCTCCGTCAGCCAGCTGGCGCAGAACGCCGCCCAGCGCGGCCAGCAATTGCTTGAAGAGCAGCGTGAGCTGCAGCAGGCACTGCAGGCGGCCAACCGCGAGCAGGGCCTGGGTCAGACCCGCCAGACCACCCGTGACAGCGAGAATCTGCAGGATCTGGTCGCCACTCAGCAACAGCAGCGCCGCGAGCTGGAAGAGATCGAAAAAATGCTCCGGGCCATCATTGCCCGCGGTGAAAACGAAGATCAGCAATTGCTGTCCCAGGCTCAGCAGGCGAGTCGCGCCATCCGGCCAATCCGCGAGTCCATGGATACCAGTGGTCGTGTGCTCAGCAATGGCATGGTGAATCTGGCGGTGGACATCGAGCAGGAGATTGGCGAATCCCTCAACGAGCTTGGCGCCAGCCTGCAGGCCATGAACTCAGCCAGCACACCCACCTCCGCAGACCCTATCCAGCAGGCTGCCCGGGATGCCGCCGAACTGATGGAACAGATGCAGGCCCTGCAGCGTGAGGCGCAGGCCCTGAATGGCGGCGGCGATCAGAGTGAGGCGTCCATTGCCCAGATGCGCGAGCAGCTGGAGCGTTCCCAGCAGCTTTCCCAGCAACTGGCCGAGCAGTTGCAGCAACAGCAGATGGCAGAGCGTATGGCGGCCCAGCGAGGCCAGCTGGCGCAGGGTGGTCAGCCAGGGCAGCCCGGTCAGCAGGGGCAACAAGGTCAGCAGGGTCAGCAGGGACAACAAGGTCAGCAGGGACAACAAGGTCAGCAGGGTCAGGGCAATCAGCAGGCCGGCAATCAGGGTGGCCAACCAGGCCAGAGCCAGAATGGCGGGGTTGGAGGCGATGGTCGCCCAGGTACCGGCGGGACCACCAATGCCCTTGGCAACGCACGCTCCATCCGCAGTGAGATCACTCGCCAGGGCATTGAGGATTTCCTCAGTCAGCCCGAACTGTTCGAAGCCTTGCTGCAGCCGATCATTGAGCTGGAAGCGGCGCTTCGCGCACAGGCGGAAATGGATCGTATCAACCAGAAACTCTACGCCTCGGCTGACGAAGACGTGCCCGATCAATACCGACGCCTCGTGGAGGAGTATTATCGCGTGCTGTCCGAGAACAACGGGGCAGGCAGTACGGCCCCCTGACGATGAATTATCTTCTCGATCAACATTATCTGGATGCCATAGCGCAGGGTCGCTTCACCTTCGCGTATGGCGTCAGCCTGTGGCTGGCGCTGCTCATCGTCGCCGGGCTGGTGGGCGTGGTGTGGTGGTCCTACCGCAAGACCACGCGCTCGCTCAGTCCGGCGTGGAAAACCTCGCTGATCACGCTGCGCTCCCTGGTGTTGATTCTATTGTTCGTCTGTCTGCTGCGCCCGGTGGTGACCACTGAACAGGTGGTGCCCCAGGAAACCTATCTGGCCATCCTGGTCGATGATTCCCAGAGCATGTCCATTCCTGATCTCGCAGGCTCACAAACGCGGGCTGCTGCGGTCAGTGATCTTCTCTATGGCGGCGCGGGCATCGTGGCCCCTCTGGGCGAGTCCTTCCAGGTGCGCACCTTCCGCTTTGACAAGAGCACCCAGCGGGTCTCCGAGCCCGGCGGGCTGACCGCTGCCGGCACGGCGTCGTCGCTGGACCAGGCCTTGCAGTACGTGGACGAACAGCTCAGCGGCCTGGCCTTGGGCGGTGTCCTGCTGATCTCCGACGGCGCTGACAATGAAGGGACAGACCCCGTGCCCCGTGCCCAGAGTTTCGGGGCCCGCGAGATTCCCGTCTTCACTGTGGGTGTCGGCCAGGAGAACATCCCGCGGGATGTCGGCATCGTTGATGTGGTGGCTGCCAAGACCGTGCTGGAAGGCTCGGTCTTCAATGTTGACATCGCCCTCAGCAACCAGGGCTATGCGAACCAGCCGGTGGAAGTGTCAGTCCTCGACGGCGAGACAGTCGTGTCCTCCCAGCAGGTGGTGCTGGGTGACGACAATTCCACGCGCCGCGTCAACATCGAACTGATGCCCGAGCGCCGCGAGGCGATCGTCTATACGTTGCAAGTCGCTGAGCAGGAAGGCGAGATCGTCCTGCAGAACAATCATTACAGCTTCCTGGTCGACAACTCCGAGCGCCCGGCGCTGGATGTCCTGTATGTCGACGGTCATCCTCGCAACGAGTACAAGTTCATCCGCCGCGCCGTGGAGGGTGACACTTCTTTGCGCCTGGCCACGTATCTGCAGACCGGTCCGGGCAAGTTCTACCGGCAGGGCATCGAAACGCCGCTGGAGCTCAGTGGCGGTTTTCCGGAAACCCGCGAGGAACTCTATCAGTACGAAGCTGTCATTCTGGGCGACATCGACAAGGACTTCTTCAGCGACGAACAGCTCACCATGCTGCAGGACTTCGTGGCCGAGCGCGGCGGCGGGCTGCTGGTGGCGGGCATGCTGCAGGACGAATTCGTGGACACGGTGCTGACCGACATCCTGCCCGTGACCCTGGTGCCTTCGACCCTGCTGCCCGAGAACCTGCAGGGCGGCATTACCCGCGGCTCGCACCTGACCGGCGAGATATTCACACCGAAGCTGACAACAGAGGGTGAGTTCTCCGAACTGTTGCGCCTGCACAGCGACGATGCCGAGAACCTGCGACTGTGGAGCCTGATGCCCGATCTTCAGGGAGCCTATGTGACCGGTCGGGCCAAGCCTGGCGCCTCCGTGCTGATGGAGCACAACGTATTGCAATTCCAGAATCAGCTGTTGCCCATCATCGCCATGCAGCGTTATGGCAGCGGTCGCAGCATGGCGGTCACCAGTGCCAGTACCTGGCGCTGGCAGATGATGCTGCCGGCAGTGGATCAGTCCCATGAGCGGGTGTGGCGCCAACTGCTGCGCTGGCTGTCAGTGTCTGCGCTCGAGCGCGTGACTATTGAATTTGACCGTGAGTTCTACCATGTGGGAGATACCGTGGAAGTGACCGCCACGGTGCGAGACATCAATTTTCAGCCCGACAACAACGCGTCTGTGTGGGTCCACCTGACCGGCCCGGAAGGCGAGCTGCTGGATGCCGCCATGGAGTGGGACATTGATCGTGACGGAGTGTACCGTGCCAGTTTCGAGGTGCAGAGCGAAGGCGTCTTTGATTTGCTGGTGGATGTGGCCAGTGCGGCCGGCGAAGCGGATCGCAGTGATACTGAGCGCATGACCGCTTTCGTGGTGACACCCTCTCTGCGCGAGTTCACTTCGGCGGGCCGCGACACAGCGCTGCTGGAGCGTATCGCCGAAGTCAGCGCCGGGCGCTACTACAACGTCGGGCAGACCTCATCACTGGTCAATGACATCAACTACACGCCCAATGCCTATTCCGTGGAAGTGCAGGAAGACCTCTGGGATACACCATTGCTGTTGATTCTGCTGATCCTGCTGCTTTGCGCGGACTGGATCGCACGCCGCTTCAAGGGGTTGTCATGAACCGCAAGCACAAGAGCCGTACGAGTTTCCTGACCATGTTGCGCACAGCCCTCTGGGTGTGTGCCGCCGGTGCCGCCGCGCTGGCCTCCGCACAGACAGACGACCAGGAGGATGCCTATTTCCGCGGCGGTCCGGAGTCCGGGCGCCATGCGCTGATCATCACCGGCGCCGCGGCGTCGGACGAGATCCGCGAGCGTTTCTCGCAGTGGTCCAATTCTTTGCACGATGTGCTGGCCCGGGACTATGGCTACAGCGCCGACACCATCACCATGCTCCTCGATGATGGCAGTGCCGCCAGCCAGAATGAGCGCATCGACGGCAGTTCGCGCCGGGAAGACATCGCTGCCGCGTTCACCGGCCTTCAGCAGACACTGGCGGCGGGCGACCAGCTGACGGTGTTCCTGGTCGGTCATGGCTCTGCATCGGATGCTGCTGCCAAGTTCAATATCGTCGGGCCGGACATCACCGGGCAGGAATTCGCCGAGCTGCTGGCGCCGCTGAATCAGCAGGACATCGTCGTCATCAACACCACCAGCGGCAGTTTCGAATTCTCGGCGGCCCTGGCAGCGCCAGGCCGTGTCATCCTCTCGGCCACCCGCACCCGTGCCGAACGCTATGATCCGATGTTCGCCCGCTATCTGATCGATGCACTGGACAATCGCCAGGGCGACCGGGACAAGAATGGTCGCCTGTCCGTGCTCGAAGCCTGGACCTTCGCCAGCCAGAGCGTTCTGGGCTGGTACTCCGAACAGGGGCGCCTGCCCACCGAGCGCGCCGTCATTGACGACAACGGGGATGGCAATTTCAGCCTCGAGCCCGCCGCGGGCACCGGCGACGGTGGCCTGGCCGAGATCGCCTATTTCGACAATCACAGTGCCGGGCCGCAGAAAACCTCGCCCGAGGCACGCAGCCTGCTGGCCGAGATGCAGGACCTGGAGCGCGCGGTATTCCTGCTGCGCGGCCAGAAAGCCAATTATCTGGAAGAGGAATACTGGACCAGGATGGAAACTCTGTTGATCGATCTGGCAAGAAAAACAGGACGGTACAATGAACTCCAATAATCTCCGCAAAATGACCCGCACGCCTGCGCTGGCGCGATTCGCCCTGCGTCCACTCACGCTGTGCCTGCTGTTGCAGGGGGTTTTCTTCACCCTGCCGGCCACTGCCCAGGACCCTGTCGTCCAGCTGGAACCGGCACTGGAGCGCGCCGAAGAACTGCTGCAGGCAGGCTCCTACCTGGCGGCAATCGATCTGTTTCAACGGGTGGACGGTTTCGAAGAAGAAGCCGGGCTGCTGGGGCTGAGTCAGGCTCTGGCGCAGACCGGGGAGTACGCCCAGGCCATCGAGGTGCTTGAAGACGCCATCTCCGATTATGCGGCGTCAGCACGACTGAGCACGCAGCTGGCAGAACTCAAGCGCGCGACCGGACAGTCCGCCGAAGCGCTGGAAATTCTGGAAGCCGTGGTCACTGGCAACACGACTCCGCCAGTACGCGCTCTGGTGCAATACGGCAGTCTGCTGCAGTACACCGGACGCCGCGACGAGGCACTGGGCCCGCTTAACGCCGCCATCGGTCGCTATGACACTGGCGCCGTCTTCGAGGCGGAAGAGATCGCCATGGTGGCCGTCGCCAGCTGGCTGCTCGACCGTTTCCACGATGCCAACAGCCTGTTTGCCGAAGCGGTGCGGCTGGAGCCCGAGAACCTGGAAGCCCAGGTTCTGTGGGGCGATCTGTTCATGGAAAAATTCAACGTCGTGGATGCCGAGAAATCCTACAACGCGGCGCTTGAGATCAATCGCCGCTATACCCCCGCACTGGTGGGGCAGGCCAAGATCAGTGGTGGCGAGCGTTCCATTGCCTTTGCGCTGGAGGTCAACCCGAACGATGTTGCCGCGCTGGAGACCATGGCGACGCTGCTGGTCATGAACGATCGCGCCGAAGAAGCCATGGAATACGTGGACCGCGCGCTGGAGGTGAACGCGGAGTCGCTGAAGTCCCTTAGCATCCTGGCGTCCCAGGCAGCGCTGCATGAAGAATATGACGAGTACGCCCGCCTCGAGGCACAGGTGGCCGGTTTCAGTCCTGGCAATGCCCGTTTCTATGGCGATATGGCAGACGCCTTCGGCAATGCCTACCGCTTCACCGAGGCGGTGGGTTACGCCCGGCAGGCCGTGGCGGCAGATCCGAATTACTGGCAGGGCCACACGCTGCTGGGCACCAACCTGATCCGTCTGGGTCAGGATGAAGAGGGGCGGGTCGCGCTTGAGCTGGCCTTCGACAATGACCCTTTCAATGTCATGACGTCCAACATGCTGAAGGTGTTCGACACGCTGGAGGAGTATGCCACTCTCACCACCGAGCACTTCGAAGTGCGCATGAGTCAGCGCGACGCCCGGGTGCTGTGGCCCTACATGGCGCCTCTGCTCGAGGAGAGCTGGGCCACGCTGACAGCCAAATACGGGTTCGAGCCCGAAGCGCCGGTGCTGGTCGAAGTCTTCGAGCGCACGGATGATTTCGCCGTGCGATCCGTTGGCTTGCCTGATATCGGACCGCTGGTGGGTATCTGCTTCGGCAGGATGGTCACTCTGATTTCGCCGCAGACACTGGATGCCAACTGGCAGGAGATTCTCTGGCACGAGCTGGTGCACGTCTTTACGCTGCAGATGACCAACAACCGCATGCCGCGCTGGCTGTCCGAGGGCATCTCGGTGTGGGAAGAGCGCGAGGCACGTCCTGAGTGGGGACGCCGTCATGGCATGGAGCTGGTGCGCGCGGCCCAGCAGGACAAGTTGCTGCCGGTAGCCAATCTCAATGCAGGCTTTACCGGGGCAAACACCAACGAAGATCTGGGTTTTGCGTACTTCCAGTCCTATCTGGTGGTGGACTATATCGCCCAGGAACATGGCTTCGACAAGCTGATCGAGCTCGTCAAACAGTACGCGTTCATCAAGGAAGAGTCGGAGATGTTCGAGACGGTATTCGGCACTTCCATCGATACCTTCGATGCGGGCTTCCGCAGCTGGGTGGACCGCCGCGTGCAGGAGATCAATGTCTATGTGCACACTGAAGACGCCGCCGATGAAGGGGAAGCGCACGGCCACGGGCAGCGCGAGAACTCCAGCGCCGTGATGGCGGAGCTCTACAACAACGCCTCGCTGAAGCAGCACATGCGCCAGCGTGTGCAGGACCAGCCCCGCGACTTCCAGGCCCACCTGCAGCTGGGCATCGTGTTGTTCAAGGAGGAGAGTTTCGACGAGGCCAAGGTGCACTTGCAGATTGCTCAAGACATTCTCCCCGATTACTCCGGCTATCCCAGCCCTGCGCTCGTGCTCTCGCAGATCCATGAACGTCAGGGTGATCAGGCAGCGCGTCTGGAACAGCTCAAGGTGATGCTGGAGAACCAGCAGCACGACTACGACTCCACGGTGCTGCTGGCGGCGGCGGCGCTGGAGAGTGGCGATCTGGCGCTTTCCCGCTACTACATGGACCGTGCACTGGCCATCAGCCCCTATCGACTGGATGTTCACCAGATTGGCGCCGAGATCGCGCGCCGTCTGAATGATCCCCAGATGGCTGTGCGGGAACTGGAAGTGTTAGTGGACCTGGATGTGAACGACCCTGTGGAGGCTCGCACGGATCTGGCAGAGGCCTATCTGAGCAATGGCCAGCCGGCTGACGCGAAGCGCAATATCCTCACTGCGCTCGAGATTGCACCCAGTTATTCCAGGGCCCAGGAAGTGTTGCTGCAAGCGGTGGATGCAGCCCCCTGAGCCGATGGCCAGCCCCGTGGAGAAGAGTCAATGCGCTGGATTCGTGAAACCGGCAGAACACTGCGAAGCGCCCTGCTGCTGACAGCGGCAGGAAGCGGAGCGCTGCTGTGGAACGCTGGCGTTCAGGCGCAGAATGGGGCAGTGCCACTGGATATCGACCCGGAGTCCTTTCTGCGGGAAGTGGATGCCGAGTCCGGGCCGCCCACGGAGTTCACCTGGGTTCGTGGACGCTACACCAATTATGGCGGTGGTCGCGGCCGGCGTGGTGGTGGAGGCGGATTCGGCGGGGGAGGCGGTTTTGGAGGCTTCGGCGGCGGTGGTGGCAGGGGTGGCTGGTGGGACACTGACTTTCCGGACGCAGAGTCCAACTTCCTGCGCGGCGTGCAGCGCTACACGAACATCGACGCCAACAGCAAGAGTTATGATTTCATGGATCTGACCGATCCACGGCTGTTTGAACACACGTTTCTGTACATGAACATGAAGCGCGTGCCGATTGGCTCGACCATGACGGGCCCTGAGTTCACCGCAGAAGAAATCGTGGCAATGCGCGAATTCCTGTTCCGTGGTGGCTTCATTCTGCTGGACGATTTCTGGGGCGATGCGCATCTGGAAGACTTCCAGAGGGAAATGGCCAAGTTGTTTCCCGAGCGCGCGCTGGTGAAACTGGATACCAGCCACGAGCTGTTCCACACCTTCTTCGATGTGGAGGAAGTGGTGCAGGTGCCAGGTCGCGCTGTCACCTGGGATTACAACGGAGGCTTCAATCTTGATGATCCGAATTATCCGCCAGCGGTCTATGCCATTCTCGATGATGACGGCCGTGTTATGCTCGTGGCCAATCACAACGCCGATCTTGGCGATGGCTGGGAGCACACGTTTTTCGAGCCATATCCGACGCGCTACAGCAATGAGGCTTACAAGATCGCCATCAACTATCTGATATACGCGTTCACGCACTGAGACGAACAACAAACAAGAACCACAACGAAAAAACAGGACTTACTCATGTCAGAAATTCAGAACATCGAAGAGGGCGCCGTCGCAGGACTGGAGAGCCAGGATGACCTGGCGCTGGTCAGGAAGATGCAGGACGGACGCGATCAGATCATCAAGGAGATCAAGAAGGTCATCGTCGGTCAGGAAGCCGTCATCGATGAGCTGCTGATTGCCCTGTTCGCCGGCGGCCACTGCCTGGTGACCGGAGTGCCTGGCCTTGCCAAGACGCTGCTGATCAAGACCGTTGCCGATATTCTGCAGGTCAAGTTCAGCCGCATTCAGTTCACGCCCGACCTGATGCCGGCCGACGTGGTGGGATCGGAGATCGTGGAAGAGAAGGACGGCCAGCGCAGGCTCACGTTCGTGAAGGGCCCGATCTTCACCAACATCCTGCTGGCCGACGAGATCAACCGCACGCCCCCCAAGACCCAGTCCTCGCTGCTGGAAGCGATGGAAGAGCGTCAGGTCACCGCTGCCGGTGTTACCCACAAGATGGCGAAG
>CAISYX010000055.1 GCA_903889815.1 uncultured Gammaproteobacteria bacterium | reverse complement strand
GCCCGACGGCAGAAGTCTTGATGAGCTCGATGTTGTTGTCGATGCGTATTCGCCCGACGCATCAATGCTCCAGACCCTTCATGAAGGCATAGTGGAGGAATCTTTGTATTCCAATCTGTTCCGATCGAATTGTCCGGTGACGACTCAACCTGATTGGGGAACAGTAACCATCAATTACCGCGGTGCTGCTCTGGACCATGCAGGCCTGCTGAAGTATCTGATTTCTTACCGCAGCCACAACGGTTTTCATGAGGACTGCGCGGAACAGATCTATCTGGACATCATGGAGCGTGCCGCGCCTGAACAATTGAGTGTAACCATCAATTTTTTGCGGAGAGGCGGGCTCGAGATAAACCCTGTCCGGACTTCTTCGCTTGCGCTTTTTGAGTTTCCTGCAGGCCGTCTGCTGCGCCAGTAGCACAAGCTTGTAATTGCATAGTTGCTGATATACAGTGTCGCGCCTTCGAATAGAGAGATGTTTCGAAGAATTCCAAGAAAACGGTGAGGTGTCCGAGTGGCTGAAGGAGCACGCCTGGAAAGTGTGTATACGTTAATAGCGTATCGAGGGTTCGAATCCCTCTCTCACCGCCATATTGCTTGAAACTGCGTGATGATATTCCGCAATGTGCTTTGACTTCTAAGCTCCACTTCTCTTTTTCTGCATGCATTCGTCCTGTAGTATCCCGAACACAACAATTAAAGATTTCGGGGTCTACCGATGCGGCTCTCATCCCTTCTCAGCGTACACTTGGCGCTAATTTCCTTGGCATGTTCGTTCAGTCTCCACGCAAATGACTGGCGTTCTTACGGCGCCGACTCTGCGTCTACCAAGTATGTGCCCTTCGACCAGATCACCCCGTCCAACATTGGTCAACTGCAGAGCGCCTGGACGTGGATGTCTCCAGACAACGACACGGTCCTTGAAAATCAGCGCCTCCAGAACTTTCGGGCAACGCCCGGTGCGTTCAAAGTCACACCAATCGCCATCAACGGCATCCTTTACAGCAGCACCTCCTTCGGCAGGGTCGTTGCAATCGACGGCACAAATGGCGAAGAACTCTGGAAGTTCGACACGCGCTCCTGGGAAGCTGGGCGTCCGGCAAATCTTGGCTACAACCATCGCGGAGTCTCTTACTGGACTGACGGAGTGAATGCGCGAATCTTCATGCCATCCAATGATTCCTGGCTGTGGTCGCTGGATGCTGCTACCGGGCTGCCTGATCCGTCCTTTGGAGATCAAGGACGCATTGATCTGACACTGGGGCTCGGTCGTGATGTGGATCGCAGTGCCTACACCCAGATTTCGGCTCCAATGATCGTTGGCGATATCGTGGTAGTGGGTTCTTCCATCAATGATGTGCCGCGTCAAAAGGAAGCGCCTCCAGGACATGTTCGCGGATTTGATGCCCAAACGGGTGAACAAGTCTGGATATTTCACACCATCCCGCAGAACGGCGAGTTCGGGGTTGAAACCTGGGAAGAAGATTCCTGGCAGTACACTGGCAACACCAATGTCTGGACCTTGATGAGTGCAGATGAGGAGCTTGGCTATCTTTATCTCCCGGTAGGGACGCCAACGAACGACTGGTACGGCGGACATCGCAAGGGCGACAACCTTTTTGCCGAAAGTTTGATCTGTGTCGACGCCAGAACTGGCAAGCGTGTCTGGCACTATCAATTCGTTCATCATGGGGTGTGGGACTACGACTTGCCTGCCGCGCCAAATCTTGTCGATATCGTAGTGGATGGACGCCCTGTCAAGGCGGTTGCGCAGACTACCAAGCAGGGCTTCGTCTTTGTATTTGATCGCGAGACAGGTGAGCCGATCTGGCCGATTGAAGAAAGGCAAGTACCGAAAAGCGCTGTTCCCGGCGAGGTATTGTCGGCTACACAACCATTTCCCACGCGACCGGCGCCCTTTGAGCCACAGGGAATCTCGCTGGATACCCTGATTGATTTCACGCCCGAACTGCGCAATGAAGCGCTGCAGATGATTGAAGCGTTTGACTATGGCCCTTTATACACGCCACCTTCATTGCGTGGCACAATCAATTTTCCTGGCTGGTTCGGAGGAGGAGGCTGGCAAGGAGCTGCCGCTGACCCCGAGACAGGAATTCTCTATGTTCCTTCGGGGAGCGCCCCAATGGTCGTTCAACTTGTTGCACCTGAAGCTGCCGATTCCAATTTTCGTTACTTGCGCGGGGGCAATACTGCGGCCCCCAGTCCTTCTGGCCTGCCCCTGACAAAGCCACCGTATGGACGTATCACTGCAATCGATCTCAATACTGGCGAACATCTCTGGATGGTGCCACACGGCGAGGGCATTCGAGAGCGCATCATCGCTGCCGGCGCCCTGGATCCGGGGCCTGTTGGCTCACCTGCTCGGACCGGCCCTTTGCTTACTAGAACTTTGTTGATTATCGGACAGGAAGACAATGGACGTTACGTATTGCGTGCTTTTGACAAGCAGAACGGTGCGGTGCTGCACGAGATCGATTTGCCACTTCCTCCAGGAGGCACGCCCATGTCCTACCAGATTGATGGCAAGCAATACATCGCCATAGCCTTAGGTGCAGGGCAGGATGCTCGAATCATGAGCTTCGCATTGCCTTGAACGAGGGGGATTCCAGCTTGATTAACAAGGGCGCTTTCACCATAATGCGGCGCTGTGACGGCACTGACAGGTGTATTCACGTTCGATGGTGTCTCTTGCCGGTCCCCTCGCAATGATAAGCTGTGAACCCCGCCAGGCCCGGAAGGGAGCAACGGTAATAGCCGACTCATGTGCCGTGGTGTGGCTGGCAGGAGATACCTCCAATTATCGACACCCAGCTTGTCCACGCCTCTTGTTGCTTGCCGTTGCCCGTCGGTAGCATTGATTACTTCACGCCAGTACGGCCAACCGGACGACGATGACTTATCAGGTATTAGCGCGCAAGTGGCGTCCAAAGACCTTCCAGGACATGGCCGGTCAGGAGCACGTGCTCCAGACACTGGTTCACGCTCTCGACAACAAGCGCCTGCACCATGCATATCTGTTTACCGGCACTCGCGGCGTCGGCAAAACCACCATCGCTCGAATCTTTGCAAAATGTCTGAACTGTGAAGCCGGTGTTACTTCCACACCGTGTGGCAAGTGTGATGCGTGTATTGAAATTGCAGAAGGTCGTTTTATTGATTTGATCGAGGTGGATGCTGCTTCCAAGACGAAAGTGGAGGATACCCGCGAACTGCTGGACAATGTTCAGTATGCCCCGTCGCGAGGTCGCTACAAGGTTTATCTGATCGACGAAGTGCACATGTTGTCCATGCACAGCTTCAATGCCTTGCTCAAGACTCTTGAAGAACCACCACCCCATGTTGTGTTCTTGCTTGCCACAACAGACCCGCACAAATTGCCAGTCACCATACTGTCGCGCTGCCTGCAGTTCAGTCTCAAGAATTTAAGCCCTCAGAAAATCGTAGAGTATTTGCAATCCGTGTTGATCGCGGAGCAGATCCCTTTTGCTGAAGGTGCACTGTGGCAACTTGCCAGAGCCGCGCAAGGCAGCATGCGAGATGCGTTGACCCTGCTGGACCAGAGCATTTCCTTCTGTGGTGGTTCCATCAATGAAGCTGATGTCAGTGCTTTGCTGGGTACTCCTGATCAAGCTTTGCTGCAGCAGATCATGAATGCACTGCATGTTGGCGATGCGATCAAGATGCTGGAGGTTGCCGGCTACACGGCAGATCACTCTGGTGATTTCTTTGCATTGTTGGACAATTTGCTGGCCCTGATTCATCGGATTGCAATCGGGCAAATGGTACCCGGTGGAATAGACAATAGCCTGGGTGATCGTGAACAGGTGCTGGAAATCGCACAAAAGCTCACTGCCGAAGAGGTTCAGCTTTACTATCAGATTGCACTGAACGGTCGTCGTGACATGACGCTGGCCCCAGATACTCGCATGGCATTCGAGATGATCCTGATGCGTATGGTGGCATTCAAACCTGTTCAATGGGCAGGCAATGCGGAAGCCAAGGGCGAGAGTCCAACTTTGTCATCTGTTGCCCTGCCATCATCGGTGGCGCTGACTCCAGCCGAAGACGAAAAAAAAAAGACTGAGCTCTCTTCTACCACATCACTAATTTGCGCAGCACCCACACCCGCTCCCTTGCAAGAAACTGCGCTGCTTGCAGATGTCGCTGAAACCCACTTGGCCTCATCGCAGTCAGAAGCAAAAGTTCCAGGTTTGGGTAGTGCTGAAGAAAACAAAAATTCTGCGTTCTCATTGCTCGAAATCGACAATTGGCACGCATTTTTTGAGCGCTTGAATCTGACCGGCATTACCCGCAATCTCTTGGCAAATTGCGTTGTTGAGGAAATTCAGGAACCTCACCTGACCATTTTGCTTGATGTCCAGCAAAGCGCTCTTCTGAATGACGAACACCGCCAACGCATCAACCAAAGTTTGAGAGACGTGCTCGGCACTCACTGGCAAATCAATTTGCGAATCGGTGAATTGACGCTAGAGTCTCCCGCCCGGCGCAAACAGCGAATCATGGACGAACGCATTGAAAAAGCGCTTGCTGACTTCCATGCAGACCCCAATGTAAGGCAACTTGTTGACCGTTTTTCCGCAGGCGTCGTACCAGAAAGTATCAACTTCATCAGCGAGAAAAGAGATGACAGACTTCAATGAGATTCTGAAGCAGGCGCGGCAGATGCAGGAGAAAATGCAGAACGCCCAGAGGGAAGCCGCCAAACTTGTGCTTGTCGGCGAATCTGGCGCAGGACTGGTGCGAGTGCATATGAATGGGCACCACGACGTCCAGAGAGTAGAACTCGACTCAGGTCTTTTGAGCGAGGACAAGGATGTTATTGAAGACCTCATCGCTGCAGCGTTCAACGACGCTGTCAAGAAGCTGGCAGAGCGCAATCAGGATTCGATGGCGGGTCTTGCCTCCGGGCTCAAGCTTCCTGACGGTTTCAAGTTTCCTTTCTGACACTGATTATCTGAGTAAGTTACATGTTCTCAAGTCCCTTGATAGAAGAATTGGTAGAGGCTTTCCGATGCTTGCCGGGCGTCGGGCCGAAGTCGGCACAACGGATGGCTTTCTATCTGCTGGAAAGAAACCGCCAGGGCGGTCGACAGCTGACTGCCGCATTGGATGAGGCGTTGAGCAAAGTGGGACATTGCAGCTGTTGCCGTACGTTGACAGAAGAGCCTGAGTGCCGCATTTGTCGTGATCCGTCGCGCAATGGCAGTCTGCTGTGTATCGTGGAGTCGCCTGCAGATGTGCACGCAATTGAACAAATGGGGAGCTACAAAGGGCAATATTTCGTGCTGATGGGGCATCTGTCGCCCATTGATGGCATTGGTCCTGAACAACTTGGCTTGCCGGACTTGATTGCACGTTTGACCGACAAGCAGATTATTGAAGTAATTCTGGCTTGCAACCCCACTGTAGAAGGCGAGGCAACCGCTTATTACATTGCAGAGCAGATAAAATCATTCCAGCTTGTCATCAGTAGAATTGCGCACGGTGTGCCTGTTGGCGGGGAGCTCGAGTTCGTTGATGGCAGTACGTTGAACCACGCGTTCAAGGGCAGGCTGGTTGTGCGTGCGCCATGATGACACTCTCTGGAGCACTCACTGAATACGTTCTTGTCACAGACAACAATACTCTGGCTGAGCTGTGTGAGCGGTGGCAATACTGCAGCGTCCTCGCACTGGATACTGAGTTCATCCGGGTTGATACGTTTCACCCGCGACTTGGGCTGATTCAGGTATGTGACGGTCAGACCAATTACCTTCTGGATCCATTGGCGAT
>CAISYX010000054.1 GCA_903889815.1 uncultured Gammaproteobacteria bacterium | reverse complement strand
GAGGGAGTGCTCGTCATGGGCATCCACACCGAACACACTGATACCGATACTGACCGTCACGCGGTAATGGATCCCGTTGATGTGCAGCGCTGACGCAAATCCTCTCAGCACATTGTTCGCCAGCACGGCGATCTGCTCATGTGCGCTCACCTCGTGTACCAGAATCACGAATTCGTCGCCCCCCAGGCGCGCGACCACATCCGTGGAGCGCAGCGGTTTGCGCAGTCGCTCAGCGATTTCCTTGAGCATTGCGTCTCCCAGCAGATGACCGTGTGTGTCATTGACTTGCTTGAAGTGGTCGACATCGACAAAGAACAGGGCGAACGCGTAGTGCGGGTAACGCTGGGCCATGCGCGTGTTGTGACTCAGCAGTTCGTTGAACATGGCGCGGTTGGGCAGGCCGGTGAGATTGTCGTGGGTGGCCAGATACTCCATGCGGGCGGCAAGTCGCTTGCGTTGGGTGACATCCCGGGCGATACCACGATAGCCTTGGAATGCGCCTGCTTCGTCCAGAACCGGCTCGCCACTGAAAGCGAGGTAGTACAGCTCGCCCATGCTGTTCACAAAGCTGAACTCGCATTCGCGGAAGCGTTCTCGTTGCCGCAGCAGCCCGCGAAATTCGTCCCAGCTGAGACTGCAGGGCTCTATGCCGGGCATGTCCCACAGGGGTTTGCCCAGCAACGTGGCAACGGCGTCGCGGTTGACCGGGCTCACGATATGACCGTCGTAATTTTTGAAGCGCGAGCTGGCGTCCATCTCCCAGTAAAAGTCTGAAGACAGCTGCGTAAGGCTGCGAAAGCGTTCTTCACTCTCGCGCAGCACCCTTGTCGTGTCCCGTCGCTCCTGGGCATTCTGGAAGTTGTTCAGCGCAAACGAAATGTTGTCGGCCATGCTGGCGAGCAGTGCAACTATCTCTTCGTCGAAGGTGTTGACCTCGAAGGAATAGAACAACAGCACTCCCGCTGGCAGTGCACGCAGATGCAAGGGGAAAGCGGCTGCGCTGAGAATGCCGTTGGCAGCGATCTGGTCACGCCATGGCGAGCTGCGCGGGTCGTTCCGAAAATCATTGCTGACGGCGGGTTTAAGGGAGTGGAACGCATTGCCAACAAGCCCCTGTCCCTCCGGGACATTGGCATTCAGGGGCACTCGAAGGGTCAGCAATCGTGCGCTGAACTGCCCGGCAACGGCTGCGGGCCTCATGGATTCGCCATCCGGGGTCAGGATGGCCGCCACTGAGAACCTGCCACCCTTGACCACCGCTTCGCACACCGTCGCGAAGAGCTCTTCCCGGGATTGTGCCCGCAGCATGGCCGCGTTGGTTTCTGTCAGGGCCGAGTACATACGCTGCAGTTTGGCGGTGCTGCGTGTCATTTCCAAGCGCCGCGTAATGTCGCGCATCACCCCGATGATGATCCAGCGACCATCGATGCAGGTCGCGCGGCTGTAGGTTTCCAGATCTCGCACGCGCCCCTGGGCGTCGACGCTTACGCTGGCTCGGCGACTCGTTGTGCCATCCAGAATCAAGCGGTCATAGCGCTCTTCCAGTTCTTCCAGACTTTCCTTCAAAACGGCGAGATCGGGTCCGCGTTGCAGCAATTCCTCGCGACTGAGTCCACTGCTGCGGCAAACAGTGTCGTTGATATCCACGAATTTCATGGAATTGCGGTCCACCAGATAGATCATGTCGCCGGACATGTCCACGGCAGCGCGGAAGCGTCGCAGAGACAGTTCGCTGCGGACCTGCGGGGTGATGTCACGCGCGAAGCAGTGATAGCCCAGGAAGGCTCCCTGGTCGTCCACTCGAGCCTTGCCGCTGATGCTCAGATAGCGTTGTGTGTCATCGTCACTGAAGGCGGCGACCTGGCAGATCAGTTCGCGGAAGTCGCGGCGCTCCTCGCGAAGTGCAAGGTGGGCGCGCCAGCTCTGGCCGGACCCGGTCACCAGAAAGCCGGCGTCCCACAGCGTCTGACCGGGCAGGTGGCCAAGCAGGCTGGTGCCTGCCACGGAACTCGGGCTGTGGCGCAGGACAGTGCAGATGTAGTCAGGATCTTCCTGCCAGTAATAGTCGGCGCACAGGTCCAGCAGGGTCCACAGACGCTCCTCCGAGACCACTCCCCATGCCTTGTCCTGCGGATTGCCAGACATCAGCGCGCTGTCGCCAGCCGGGCGCAGGCAGTCCGCACAATGGCGAGTGCGTGAGCGATTTCCTCCGCAGTCACATTCAGCGGCGGCAGCAGACGCACGGAGTTGCCACCAGCCTTGACCACCAGCATGTGTTCGTCCTTGAGCGCGTAAATGAAGTCGGCGTTGCTGATGCTGCACTTGAGCCCGATCATGTAGCCAAGGCCGGTCTGTTCGGAGATCACGCCGGGGTATTCATTGATCAGTTCAGCCAGTCCGGCGCGCAGTTGCGCCGCACCTGCCATGGCCTCCGCAAGAAAGCCCGGTGCCAGAATCACATCCAGGACAGCATTGCCGACAGCGGTCGCCAGCGGGTTGCCGCCAAAGGTGCTGCCGTGCGTGCCAGCCACCATGGGCGCGGCCACGCGTTCGCTGGACAGGCAGGCGCCAATCGGGAAGCCGCCGCCGAGGCCTTTCGCGGAGGCCAGCAGATCGGGCACAACACCGGAGGCCATGTAGGCATACAGATAGCCGGAGCGCCCCACGCCAGACTGCACCTCGTCATACATCAGCAGAATGCCCTGCTCATCGCAAAGCTCGCGGACCTGACTGAGATAGTCGAAGGGGGTCAGGCGAATGCCGCCTTCACCTTGGATAGGCTCCAGAATGACACCTGCCGTCTCCGGCGTAATGGCAGCGCGCAGAGCATCGATGTCACCGAAAGGCACCTGGTCAAACCCTGGGTCGCCGGTCAGGAAGCCCTCGATGTGGACGGGATTCTTGCACGCGGCAATGGGTGCCAGGGTGCGGCCGTGGAACGAACTGCTCAGGGAGATGATGCGCACCCGCTGACTTTCGCCGCGACTGTAGTGATACCGCCGCATCATCTTGAAGCCGGCTTCCACCGCTTCCGTGCCGGAATTGCTGAAGAACACGCGGTCTGCAAAGGTATTGTCCACAAGGCGCTGCGCCAGGCGCTCCGTCTGGGGAATGCGGAACAGGTTGGAGCTGTGCCAGATACGGGTGGCCTGCTCCTGCAGTGCCTGTACGAGATGGGGATGGCAATGTCCCAGGCAGTTCACGGCGATCCCGGTAGTGAAATCGAGGTAGCGCTCGCCCGCCGGTGTATAGAGCCAGGTGCCCTGGCCGCGCTCGAATTCCAGGTCCGGGTTGCCGTAGTTGCTCATCAATGCGGAAATCATGCGACCATCCTTTTCAAGTCCAGTGTGGGGCTCAGGGCGTAAGCTATACTGCGCGGCGTTGCGGGGCCGGAATGGCAGGCGCCGGACCTGTTTTTCCAGAGGCGCGATGATGCCTGATCACCCGTCAGCATTCAAGCCGCCAGCCCACAGACGGCGCGCCTTCTGCCTGATATGACAGGCTGCTTTCCCTACTGCGAAACGAGGATACAAACCATGTTTTCACGCAAACCGGATTCCCTGCCGACGTTGGCCACGGCACTGCCCGGGCGCGCTGTGCCCATGCAGGTCAGCAACCGTCATTTCGTCAATGGTCAGCCCTATCGTGCACCGCTGCCGGTGCACCTGCAGCAGGCGGTATTCGCGCTGGGGTGTTTCTGGGGTGCCGAGCGGGTGTTCTGGCGTCTGGAAGGGGTGTTCAGCACGGCGGTGGGTTATGCGGGGGGCATTACACCGAACCCCACCTATGAGGAAGTGTGTGGTGGCTGGACAGGCCACACGGAAGTGGTGCTTGTGCATTACGATCCGCAAGTGATTTCACTGAAGCGTCTGCTGGAAGTGTTCTGGGAAGCCCATGACCCTACTCAGGGCATGCGTCAAGGGCATGACCGGGGTACCCAGTACCGCTCGGCAATCTATGCACTGACTGCTGAGGCCTTGTCGGCGTCACTGGCCAGCCAGCAACAGGTTCAGGCCTTGCTAAGGCGTGAAGGGCATGGCTCTATTACTACTGAAATCAAAATGTTGGATGCATTTTATTATGCAGAGGATTATCACCAGCAATACCTCGCCAAGAACCCCAATGGCTACTGCGGCATCGGCGGGCTTGGACTCAAGTGCGTGCTGGACTGAAAAAATCGCGGATCTGTTCTTCCTTGGCCATGGCGTCGTGCAGTCCCAGTGCGATGAGGCGCTGACAGTAGCGCTTCTCGAACATCAGCAGGCTCAGCACGCTGCTTGACCCCGAGTCCTTGACGAACAGCCGCAGGGCGCGGGGCAGGTCATCAAAATATTCTGCCGCGATGGTGTTCATGTTCTGGCTGGGTGAGATGTCCAGAAGGCAGATGGGTTTCAGGCCCAATGCGGCTTCGTCCTGCAGTCGCTCCGGGGGGATCAGCGGCAGCAGGTTGTTCACCCGGCGCAGAGCCTCCATGTCATTGGTCAATGTATCCACAAAAGCGCTGTTGAGAATATGGGCAAGAATCTGGGTGAGTGACGGATGCGAGGGAGCTGCATCCCGGGGTGGGCTGCCTGGCTTGTTGCTGCTGACGCCCACGGCCAGGATGCGATCGGCTCCCAGTTTGATGGCCGGGCTCAGGGGCGAGAGCTGGCGGATGGCGCCGTCACCAAAGAACTCCCGATTGATTCGCACCGCCGGAAACAGAGTGGGAATGGCGGAGGACGCCAGCAAATGCTGCACGCCCAGTGTGCTGCGAATTCCCACACGATGAGCCTTGTGCCAATTCTGCAGACCGGCTGCGCCCTGGTAGAACGAGACAGATTCCCCGCTGGTGTACCCCGATGCGGTGATCGCCAGAGCCTCAAGATAACCGGCTTCTATGCTGCGCTGCAGCCGCTCGAACTTGATCACCTTGCCCAGCAGTGCTTCCAGTGGGGCATTGTCGAGCAGCGACGCCGGAGTATCCCTGCGGCGGTTGGCCAGAAAGGAGAACACCCAGTTCGAGGCGCTGCTGATCAGGCCGCCGGAGTCGAGCCGGTACACCTGATCGCTGCTGATGTTGCTCCAGACATACTCGAGCATGCGCACGGCGGTGCGCAGGCGCTGTGCATGCGTGGCAATGGACGCCGCATTGAGCGCTCCTGCCGAGGCGCCGGTGATGATCTGAAAGGGATTGCTGGCTTCGCGGGGCAGGAACTCTTTGCAGGGCAGGTGAATGCGACGATTCTAGCCCCATCAGCGACGGCCTGTCATTGCGACGCTGAGATGGCTGGCGATCCACCAGCCGCTTTGGACTATACTCAGCGCTGCTCACTCCGCCCTGCGGCGGCAATTCAGTGCCAACCATGGAAACTAAGCATGTCAGCGCCAAGCGCAGTTGCCAATGTCGACCAGCTGGTCATCGCCATCTCGTCGCGCGCCCTGTTCAACCTTGATGAGAGTCATCAGGTTTACGAGCAGCATGGCCTTGAGGCTTACCAGCAATACCAGATCGCCCACGAGAACGAGCCACTGCAGCCGGGCGATGCATTCGTCCTGGTGAACAAGCTTCTGGCGCTGAACGAGTTGCTGGGAGAGGCTCGTGTCGAAGTTATCCTGTTGTCACGAAACAGTGCCGACACGGGGCTGCGCATCTTCAACTCCATCAGTCACTACGGCCTGAAGATCACCCGCGCGGCATTCAGTGGTGGCGAGAGTCCTTATCGTTATATCGCGCCGTTCAATTGCCACCTGTTCCTCTCCACGGACGGAAGCGATGTGCGGCATGCGCTTGAGCAAGGCGTGGCGGCCGCCACCATTCTGCCTTCCAAGGTCAGCGCCAATCCTGCCGGGCGTCTCAAGTTTGCGTTTGACGGTGACGCCGTGCTGTTCTCTGATGAAGCGGAGCGCATTTACAAGTCCAGCGGTCTGGCTGCGTTTACGGCAAGCGAACAAAAGGCAGCCAATCAGCCGCTGTCAGGCGGACCGTTCAAGCCGTTTCTTGCTGCCTTGCAACGCCTGCAGATGGCATTCCCGCCAGGGCAAGCGCCACTGCGTACCTGTCTGGTGACCGCGCGTTCGGCGCCTGCCCACGAGCGGGTAGTCAAGACGCTGCGGGCATGGAACATCCGCATCGACGAATCACTTTTCCTTGGCGGCAAGGAAAAAGGCGCCTTTTTGCAGGCTTACGATGCAGATGTGTTCTTTGACGATCAGCAGGCCCATTGCGATTCCGCCCGCCATCACGTGGCGACCGGGCATGTTCCCAGTGGTGTGGCCAACAATCCGCCAGCCGAGAAGCAGGGGGAGAAATGAAGCTGCAGCAATTGCGTTACGTCTGGGAAGTCGCGCGCAATGGCATGAATGTCTCGGCGGCGGCCCAGTCGCTGTTCACTTCGCAGCCTGGCATCAGCAAACAGATTCTGCAGCTGGAGGAAGAGCTGGGCGTCCAGATTTTCGTGCGCAACGGCAAGCATCTGAGCGGGCTGACGCCGGCCGGGCAGCGCATTCTGGAAGAGGCAGGTGCCGTGCTGTTGAGGATGGACAATATCCGCGCCATCGCCCGGGAATTTACGGATGAAAAGTCCGGCAGTCTTTCCATCGCCACCACCCATACTCAGTCCCGCTATGTGCTGCCGGCCATCATTAGCCGCTTTGTGAGCCAGTATCCTTCAGTGTCCCTGCACATGCATCAGGGCACGCCGCTGCAGATTGCCGAGATGGCCGCTCGCGGTGCGGCCGATTTCGCCATCGCGACAGAGTCCATGGAGCTGGCGGGAGACCTGATCATGATGCCTTGTTACCGCTGGAACCGGGTGCTGCTGCTTCCTCAGGGCCATGCTCTGCTGGCAGTGGAGCGGCTGACCCACGCCGACATCGCGCGATTTCCGATCGTGACCTATGTGTCTGGATTCACGGGACGCGCCAAGCTGGATGACGCATTCAGGGCCCACGACCTGGTCCCGCATATCGTCGTGACGGCGGCGGATGCGGATGTCATCAAGACCTATGTGAGGCTGGGGGTGGGCATCGGCATTGTGGCCAGCATGGCCTGGGATGCCACGAAGGATGCTGACCTGGTGGCTGTGGATATCAGCCATCTCTTCGATTTCAGCACCACTCGCATCGGCTTTCGCCGGGGCGCGGTGCTGCGAGGCTACATGCTGGATTTCATCGAGATGTTCGCGCCGCATCTGCACCCGGCACTCATTCGGGCGGCCATTGCCACCAGGTCGCAGCACGAACTGGATGTATTGTTCGCTGCTGTGCCCATACCGATCCTGCGCTGAACCGGGTCAGCCGGGCATGCGGTCGCTGGATATGACGCCGGGCTTGTGCAGTCCGCATTCCCTGGCAGTCGCTTCTTCCCACCACCAGCGGCCTTCGCGTTCGTGCTGATTTGGTCCTGTCGGACGGGTACAGGGTTCGCAACCAATGCTGACGAAGCCGCGCTCGTGCAGGGGGTTGAAGGGCAGCTCCAGCAGGCGTATGTAGTCCCAGACTTGCTTCGAGGTCCAGTTGGCCAGTGGATTGAATTTCAGCAGGGGCCGGGCGGCAGTAGAGAAGGCCTTGTCCAGCTGAGCGACAGACACTTCTGCGCGGGTAGGGCTCTGGTCGCGCCTCTGCCCGGTAATCCAGGCGTCCAGCCCTGCCAGCTGGCGACGCAGCGGTTCGACCTTGCGTATGCCGCAGCACTCTTCATGGCCGTCCTCATAAAAGCTGAACAGCCCCTTGGCACGGGTGAGCGTCTGCAGCTGTGCCGCATCCGGGCTCATGATCTCGAGGTCGAGCTTCCAGAGTTTGCGCACCTGCTCGATGAACCGCAGCGTTTCCGGGTGCAGGCGCCCTGTGTCCAGGCTGAACACCTTGATTTGCTTGTTTGCTTTCCAGGCCATGTGCACCAGGGCGACATCTTCCGCACCGCTGAAGGAGACCGCGATGGCAGGAATCTCGCTCAGGATGTGACGCAGAATTTCACGCGGCTCAAGACTCTGAAATTGT
>CAISYX010000053.1 GCA_903889815.1 uncultured Gammaproteobacteria bacterium | reverse complement strand
GGCAGTACGGACAGGATGGCATGCTCATGGTAAAAGCTGAAAAGAAATACAAGCGCATACTCCTGAAACTGAGCGGCGAAGCCTTGATGGGAGATGCCGATTTCGGCATCGATCCCAAGGTGCTTGACCGCATGGCCGTGGAAGTAGGGCAGCTGGTAGGTCTGGGAATCCAGATCGGCATGGTGATCGGCGGGGGCAATCTGTTTCGCGGTGCTGCGTTGAATGCTGCGGGAATGGAGCGAGTTACCGGTGACCACATGGGAATGCTGGCGACGGTGATGAATGCTTTGGCCATGCGGGACGCTCTGGAGCGTGCCAGCATCGCCACCCGCGTCATGTCGGCCATCCCCATGAGTGGCGTTGTTGAGCACTACGATCGTCGCACCGCCATTCGCCACCTGCGTGCCGGCGATGTCGTAATTTTCGCAGCGGGCACTGGCAATCCGTTTTTCACCACGGATTCTGCCGCGTGCCTGCGTGGCATCGAGATTGACGCCGAGCTAGTGCTCAAGGCCACGAAAGTCGATGGAGTCTATTCCGCGGATCCGCATCTTGTGCCGGACGCGGTCAAGTTTGATCGCCTCACCTTCGATGAAGTGCTTGAGAAGAAGCTGGGTGTGATGGACCTTACTGCAATTGCCCTGATTCGCGAGCACGATATACCAGTGCGGGTGTTCAACATGAACAAGCCAGGTGCTTTGCTCAACAATGTGATGGGGGTGCCGGATGGCACTACCATAGAGAATCCCTGAACAATTCGAACCATTCTCAATTTGCCCGCAACCATGGGGACAGCACGATGATTGACGACATTATCAAGGATGCCGAACAGCGCATGGAAAAAAGCGTTGTTGCTCTGGAAACCGCCTTCAAGAAAATCCGCACAGGCAGGGCACATCCCAGCCTTCTTGACACCATCATGGTGCCTTACTACGGCGCTGACACGCCCCTGAATCAACTCGCCAACGTGACGGTGGAAGACGGGCGCTGTCTGGTAGTGGTGCCCTGGGAGCGTCCGCTGATCGGTGAAGTGGAGCGAGCGATCATGAAGTCGGATCTGGGGCTCAATCCGTCCAACAACGGCGAGTCCATTCGCGTGCCGATGCCGGCACTTACCGAGGAAACGCGCCGAGAGTACACCAAGCAAGCGAAGGGCGAGGCTGAGAATGCCCGCGTGGCCGTGCGCAATATCCGGCGAGATGCCAATGGCGACTTCAAGGATCTGCTCAAGGAAAAGGCCATCAGCGAAGATGACCAGCGTCGAGCGGAAGAGCGCATTCAGAAGCTGACCGACAAGTTCATCGCTGCCATTGATGCGAGCTTCAGCGTCAAGGAATCAGACCTGCTCTCCATGTAGGAGTGTCACTTCACCTTAGAGACATAGATGTCTGATGCATAAATCCAGCATACCAGTGCCCGATGCGGGCCAGCTTCCTCAACACGTGGCCGTCATAATGGATGGCAACAATCGATGGGCACGGGTCAATGGATTGTCAGGATCGGCAGGGCATCGGGCTGGCGCTGAAGCAGCCAAGCAAATCGTCTATTCCTGCCTCAACCGCAATATCAAATATCTGACACTGTTTGCCTTCAGCAGTGAGAACTGGCTGCGCCCCAACAAGGAAGTCAGAGGCCTTTTGGCGCTCTTTCTTGCGGTGCTCAAGCGCAAGGAAATCAAGCAGCTGCACAACAACAATGTGCGGCTTTGCTTTATTGGAAATCGCGAAAGCTTTGCCCCCGTCCTGCAGGCCCATATGCGGGAAGTGGAAGAGCTTACGCGCCACAATACTGGCACAGTGGTCACTGTCGCTGCGGATTATGGCGGACAGTGGGATATTGCTCGAGCCGCCCGGTTGCTGGCTGAAAAGGTTGAGCTGGGAACACTGAAAGCCAGCCAGATCAATGTGGCCGAAATTCAGAGTGTCATTTCATTGTCCGATTGTCCTCCCCCGGACTTGTGCATTCGCACTGGAGGCGAGAGCCGGATCAGCAATTTTCTGCTCTGGCAGTTTGCATACACGGAACTTTATTTTTCTGATTGTTACTGGCCGGATTTTGACGATTCTCATTTCGAGCTCGCAATGGTCGACTACCGTCGACGTCCGCGCCGCTTCGGCCATCTGGATACCCCTTCGCACAGCGATGAACAGCCGGCTCAGGGGAGTTCCCGAGGTGCTTAAGACCAGAGTCATCACGGCACTGATCATGCTGGCGGTGCTCGTCGCTGCGACTCTCTGGACAAGCCCTTTCCAGTTCGCTCTCTTCGTCAGCGGTGTGCTGCTGATTGGTGTGATGGAATGGACCAGACTCATGGGCTTGCAGGGCGCATTTGCGCGCGGTGCCTACCTGCTTGGTTTCATTCTCGTCATGTTTCTGCTGGCTCTGGCAATTGGACTTCGGCCTGCCGCACAGACGCTCTTGCAACCGGTGGTTATCGGTGTTACCGGCCTTGGCTTGCTGTTCTGGTTCTATGCGTTCACGCTCATCAGGACTTTCCCCGCCACTCAAGCGCAGTGGGCGACCCGCTCCCGAACTGCCGTCATGGGACTGCTGACACTGTTGCCAACCTGGTGCGCCCTTGTTCAGCTCAAGTATCTCAATCCAGCGGGCTATATGGTCTTCGCTGTCATCGCGCTGGTAAGCATTGCGGATATCGGCGCATTCTTCGCAGGCAGAGCCTGGGGGCACAGCAAGCTCGCGCCGCATGTCAGCCCAGGCAAGTCCTGGGCAGGATTCTGGGGAGGCATGACGGCATCGGTGCTTCTGGCCATTCTGTTTCTCTATCCGGTCCATCAGTATGTACACCCACTCAATGGCGCCAGTGCGGCCCTGTGGCTTGCTACAGCCACGGGTGTTGCCGTTTTCAGCGTAATGGGAGATCTGTTCGAGAGCATGCTCAAGCGCAGTCAGGGCATGAAGGACAGTGGCACTGTGCTGCCGGGGCATGGCGGCGTTCTCGACAGGATCGACAGTCTTACCGCAGCAGCGCCTGTCTTTGTGTTCTTCCTGCTGGTGCTTTTTGGAGACTGGGCATGGCAATGACGGCTAGTCCGACAACACTGCAATCCGCGTCGCGCCGCAGTGTCAATATCGCGTTGCTCGGTGCCACTGGCTCGATCGGCAAAAGTACTCTTGAAGTCATCGCGCTGCATTCTGATTATCGGGTCTTCGCACTGACAGCCAACCAGAACGTTGAGCTCATGCTCGCGCAGTGTCTGCGTTTTTCGCCGCGGTTCGCAGTCATGGTGGACGAGGGCGCCGCAGAGCGGCTGGCTCACATGCTGCGCTTGCGCCACAGTGCAACCGAGGTGCTGGCTGGCCCGGACGCACTGGTGACTGTCGCCTCGCACCCTGATGTCGATACCGTAATGGCTGCTATTGTTGGTGCGGCCGGGTTGCCCTCTGCGCTTGCCGCCGTTGAACATTCAAAGAAAGTGCTTCTTGCCAACAAGGAAGCGCTGGTCATGGCGGGCGACCTGTTCATGGGGGCACTTGCAGCCAGTAATGCTGTTCTTTTGCCAATCGACAGCGAACACAATGCGGTGTTTCAGTGTCTCCCACCGGGCGCGCGGGACATTGGCGGCGATCTGCGCCAGCAGGGTGTGCGGCGCATAGTGTTGACCGCTTCCGGTGGTCCTTTTCGGGAATGGCCTGCCGAGGCCCTCCATGCGGTGACTCCCGAGCAAGCCTGCAAGCATCCGAACTGGAGTATGGGTCGCAAGATTTCGGTTGATTCTGCCAGCATGATGAACAAGGGGCTTGAGGTCATCGAAGCCTGCTTTCTGTTTGGTGTTGGACCGCAGTTCGTCGATGTCTTGATTCATCCGCAGAGCATAGTTCATTCGATGGTGGAGTATGCCGATGGGTCAGTGCTTGCGCAGATGGGCAGTCCCGACATGCGCATCCCGATTGCGCACAGTCTTGCCTGGCCCGAGCGTATCCTGTCCGGTGCTCCGTATCTGGACCTGACCAAGCAAGGCAATCTGCAGTTCTTCGAGCCTGATCTCGCGCGTTTTCCCTGTCTGCGACTGGGTATGGAAGCCGCGCGCACAGGAGGCACAGCCCCCACAATTCTCAATGCAGCCAATGAAGTGGCCGTAGAGTCTTTTTTGAACGGCCAAAGCCGGTTTACGGACATTCCTGCTATCATTGCCGGCACTCTGGAACAAATGACTTGTCGCAAAGCAGACTCAGTCGATATGATTCGGCAGGTCGACGAGCAAGCCAGAGCCCTCGCGCGACGCTTGATCGGAACACAATGACGGCAGGCAGATTCAGGGCTTCGCGTGCCCCCGCGAAATCAAGCCCACCACGGGCGGAGTGCGCCAAATCTGCATTCAGAGGTCAAACGCGTTATTTACCATGGCTCAAGAACTCCTGATCAACATCGCGGCATTGATCGTCACCCTGGGTGTCCTGGTGACGGTGCATGAATTTGGCCATTTCTGGGTTGCGCGCCGATGCGGTGTAAAAGTATTGCGCTTTTCCATCGGATTCGGCAAAGCCATCAAGACCTGGGTGGGGAAGGATGGCACTGAATACGTGATTGCGCCGATTCCCCTCGGTGGGTATGTCAAGATGCTGGGCCAGGAAGACATTTCAGTGGCAGACAGCGGTGCCATTTCCGAGTCCGAGCGCCAGCAATCATTCTCCTGCAAGCCGGTATGGCAACGGATGGCAATCGTGGCTGCAGGGCCGGCAGCCAACTTCCTCCTGGCCATCGCCGTGTTCTGGGTCATCAATATCAGCTACGGTTTGACAGGCACAGCGCCCGTGCTGGCGAATGTCGCAGAAGACTCTCCCGCCCATCGCGCAGGTTTGCGCGCCGGCGATGAAATCGTCGCTATCGACGGTGAGTCCACCAGTATCTGGCAGCACGTCACGATGCAGCTGCTTGCGCGGTTGGGTGAGACTGGCGAGCTGAGCATCGACGCCATTCCGGCGGGTGAGTCTGCTCCCCGTACCTTCATCCTGCCGCTGCTCAACTGGCAGTCAGACACTGCAGAGCCCAATCCGCTGGGCTCACTCGGCTTGGTACAGTATGAAATTCCACCCATCATTGATGGTCTGGTTGCTGGAGGTGCAGCAGAACGCGACGGTCTGCTGGCAGGTGACCGTTTGCTGGAAGCCAACGGTCGAGCCATCACCGGCTGGGTACAGTGGGTGCAATTGGTACGAGCCAGTCCGGAACTGCCATTGGCCGTTGTTGTCCAACGTGGCGAAAATCAGGTAGCGCTGACCCTGGAACCGGACAGCACCGTTGCCGATGATGGCAGCACGATGGGCAGCATTGGTGCTTATGTCCGTGAATTCGATCTGTTTGCGAGCCTGCCGCCGGAAATGATCCGTGAAGTGAACTACAACGCCTTCAGTGCGTTGATACCGGCAGTGCAGGAAACGTGGGACAAGTCTGTCTTTGTGCTTGATTCCATGAAGAAGATGGTGGTGGGTCTGATTTCCGTCAAGAACATCAATGGCCCGATTACAATTGCCCAGGTCGCGGGGGAGACAGCAAGCTACGGTTTGGAAGTCTATCTCGGCTTTCTCGCAGTGCTGAGTATCAGCCTCGGGGTGCTGAACCTTCTGCCAATTCCTGTGCTCGATGGGGGGCATCTGCTTTACTACGCAGTAGAAGCAGTAATCCGGAGACCTGTGCCGGAGCGCATTCAGGCCATGGGCCTGCAATTGGGCCTGCTTATAATCTCGGGCGTCATGGTGTTGGCTGTTTATAACGATGTCAGTCGTCTCTTGTGACACCAGGGATTCTGCGCATTACTCTCTTTCCTATTTGAAAAAAATTACATGACCAGAAAGCTTTTAAGTACTTTGATTCTGTCCGGAATTGCCTCAACAGCTGCCTATGGGCAGAACTTCGTGATTGAAGACATCCAGATTGATGGTCTGCAGAGAATTTCTTCAGGCGTCGTTTTTGGGCTGTTGCCCGTGGGCATTGGCGACGAAGTCAGCGATCAGGTGCCCGCTGAGATCATCCGAGCCATCACAGCCTCTGAATATTTCGAAGAGGTCGAGGTGGCGCGTGAGGGCAATGTCCTGTTCATTTCGGTGCTCGAGCGGCCATCAGTCAGCGAGATCAATATCACTGGCAACCGTGTTCTGAAGACTGAAGATATCCTTGAGAACATGGCCACGGCAGAGATTTCCGAGGGCGGCATATTTACCCGCGCAACGCTTGAGGCAATTCGTCAGGGTATACAGGAAGTGTATTCCGGCCGGGGCCGGTACGGCACAACCGTCGATATCGAAATTGAAGAGCAGCCTCGCAATCGCGTCGCGATCAATATGACCGTGAATGAGGGGGAAGAGAGTCGCATTCAATACATCAACATCGTAGGCAACAATGCGTTCGATGACAAAGAATTGCTGGCCTTGTTCGATCTGGGCCTCAAGCCCTGGTACAACCCGTTCAGCGGTCGCAACAAGTATTCCCGAGAGCAGTTTACCGGCGATCTGGAACGCTTGACTTCGCATTACATGGACAACGGCTACGTGCGATTCAACGTTGACTCCACGCCTGTTTCGATCACTCCAGACAATGAGCAGATCTACATTACCATCAATGTCACAGAGGGCGAGAAATTCGTCGTCAATGAGGTAAATCTCGCTGGAGACCTGGTTAACGCCGAGGCCATATTGCGGGCCTATACCGTAGTAGCGCCGGGACAGACGTTTTCCCAGGCGCTGGTCACTGCTACCGAAGAGTACATGACACAAGTACTTGGCAATTTCGGTTATGCGTTTGCTGAGGTCAATGGCGAGCCGCAGATCAATGAAGAGGATCAGACAGTCGATGTCACGTTCTTCGTCGAGCCGGGCAACCGTACCTATGTCAATCGTGTGAATTTCGTCGGCAACACCGCTACGGCTGATGAAGTCCTGCGTCGCGAAATGCGCCAGCTGGAAAGTGCGCCCGCGTCCAGTCAGCTCATCGAATTGTCGAAAGTGCGACTGGAACGCCTTGGCTATTTTTCGACGGTAGAAGTCGAAACCATAGAATTGCCAGGCACTGACGATCAGATTGACGTGGAGTACACCGTCGAAGAACAGAATTTCAGCAATATTTCCTTCAGTGTCGGCTCAGGCGGGGGCGGCGACTTCTTCATAAGCTCTTCCCTCGAAGCTCAGAACTTTCTCGGGACAGGGCGCACCGTCGGCATTGGCGTGAACAGGAGTACATTTCAGAAGAGCCTGAACTTCACGTATCTGGATCCGTATTTCACGGCAGACGGCGTCAGTCGGGGGTTCAATCTCTTTTTGCAGGAACAGGACTCGCCCTTCAACATTGCGAGCTTTTCGACCAAATCCTATGGCGGTTCTTTCAATTTTGCATACCCCATCAGTGAGGTGCAACAGATTGGCTTCAATCTGGGGTATACCCACACTGAGCTGAGTTCCGGCGGATTTACGGTGCAGGAAATCGAGTCCAGTCCCCAGCTATTCGACGGAGTGGATCTGTTCATTCGCAACCCTGCCAATCCCAATCCCTTCGATGGTCCAGTGATAGATGGCGTGACTGGGCTCGTCAGCACGTTGCCCAAACAATACCTGAATCTGAGCAACGAACCCGGCTTCATCGACAAGCAGGGAACCGTATTTGACAATTTCACATTCTCAACGAACTGGCTTCGCAGCACCCTCAACAGAGGGCAGTTGCCCACGGATGGCACTTTCCAACAGTTGTCACTCGAGCTGACGACTCCCGGCAGTGATCTTGAATACTACAAACTCAATTATGCGGCGCAGTTCTATCAGCCACTGTTCGGGGATTTCGTGCTGGCATTGCGCGCCAATATTGGCTACGGAGATGGGTTCGGCAACACAGACACCCTGCCGTTCTTCAACAATTTCTTTGCGGGCGGTCTGGCGCAGAACGGCGTTGTGCGAGGCTTCGACGAGAACAGTCTTGGTCCCCGCAGCACGGACCCGCGGCGCTATCTCACTGGCAATGCCACGCTCAAGCGCGATGAGAACGGCAACATCATTCGCGATGCGCTGGGTTTTGCAGAAGTCGATCCCGAAGTTTTTGGCTATCAGACCACACCTGTACTGGATGCCAATGGCAACCAGCTGCTGGATGCCAATGGCAATCCCCAGGTGCAGCTGGAGGTGGAAAGTGTCGCCCTCAATCAGGAATTGGACGCGTTTGGGGGTAATATATTGACAACTGGTAGTGTAGAATTGCTCTTCCCGATTCCGTTCGTCACCGACCGCAGCAGGGTACGTTCCTCTTTGTTCATTGACGCCGGAAACGTTTTTTCGTCAAATTGCACAGCAAGACAAAGTCTGCAAAACAATTGCAGCAACTTTGATGTGGGTGAAATCCGTTATTCAATGGGTCTCAGTGTGACTTATCTGTCGCCTTTTGGTCCGCTGACTTTTTATGTAGCCAAGCCCTTCACCAAGGATGAATTTGACGACGAGAAGAACTTTGACTTTACCATTGGTGCCGGTTTCTGACGGGCATGCAACACAACAAGAACATGGCAGTGTCCAGTTGCTGTCGACCAAGACATTCGGAGATATAGAACGTGAAAACCTTTTTTAAAGCAGTAGCAGTGGCAGGGGCTTTTCTGGCAGCGGGCTCTGCGTTCGCTCAACAGCCGGTTGTTGGCGTAGTGAATCTGGAGCAGGCACTTTTCAATTCTACTGCCGCTCAGGAACTGCAGGCAGTCATCCAGGAAGAATTTCGCGATGACCAAACCCGTGCCGAGCAGCTCAATACTGAATTGACCGAGCTTGTTGAGCGCGCTCAGCGCGATGAGTCCATCATGAGTGAAGCCGAAAAGCGTCGCGTCAGCTCAGATGCTCAGGAAAAGCAGGTGCAGTTGCAGATGATTTCCGAGCGAGTACAGGCTGCCTTGCAGGAGCGCAATCAGGCTTTCATCGAAAGCATGCGTGAAAATCTAGGCAATGCCATTCAGGCGGTTGTTCAGGAAGGTGGCTACAACATCGTGCTCAATGCAGACAGCGTCGCTTTTTTCGACAATACCTATGACATCACGGCAAAAGTTACGGCGAAACTGAACGAGCTTTCTCAGTAAGCTCGGCGCTGAGAGGGTCTCACCAGGTGAGCAATCAAACTGTCTTTACACTTGGTGAGTTGGCGGACCTGCTGGATGTTCAGGTGCATGGAAACCCGTCGATTCAGATCACTGGCCTCGCCACGCTCAAAAGCGCAACGGCAGGCCAGTTGAGTTTTCTCAGCAATCCCCGCTATGCCTCCCAGCTTGCAGCATGCAGAGCTTCTGCGGTCATCATCAATCCGGAGTTCGCTGACGCTTGTCAGTCTGCGCAGCTGCACTCTGCATCGCCCTATGTTACGTACGCGCGCGCGTCGCAATTGTTTGCTCCGCCTCGATCAGTGCTTCGAGGGATACATCCTACCGCTTGTGTGGATGCTGCTGCACAGCTGAGTTCAGATGTCAGTATCGGCGCAAATGTTGTGATCGAAGCCGATGTCGTGATCGGCGCGGGCAGTGTCATCGGGGCAGGGTCTTATGTTGGTGCGCGATCCAGGATTGGATGTGATTGTATTTTGTATCCCAATGTCACGGTCTATCACGATGTAGCCATCGGCAATGCTGTGGTATTGCATTCTTCCGTTGTCATCGGCGCAGACGGCTTCGGATTCGCCTTTGACGGGCGTCGTTCCGTGAAAATTGCACAACTGGGAGGCGTGCGCATCGGCAATGATGTCGAGATAGGTGCTGGTTCCACAGTTGACCGCGGGGCTCTGGATGACACCATTATCGAGCAAGGTGTGAAGATCGACAATCAGGTACAGATAGCGCATAACTGCATCGTTGGTGAGCACACCATCATCTGCGGATGCAGTGCCATTGCAGGCAGTACCACTATCGGGCGTTACTGCACGATTGGCGGTGGTGTGGGCATCATCGGTCACCTGCGCATAGCTGACAAAGTCATGATCAGCGCCATGTCGCTGGTCAGTCAGTCAATTGGCGAATCAGGCATTTATTCATCTGGAACCGGACTTCTGGAGTCGAAAGAATGGAAGCGCAATATCGTGCGGTTTCGCCAGCTGGACGACATGGCCAAGCGGCTGCGCGAGCTTGAGAAAATTGCACTGGGCAAACAGTCCGGCCCGG
>CAISYX010000052.1 GCA_903889815.1 uncultured Gammaproteobacteria bacterium | reverse complement strand
TGACTGCCATTTTTGAGCCCTGTCTACATTTCTAATAGAATGGTACTTTAACGCTAGGCGGATTCAACTCCGAAGCGCTTACCAATTCGTTGATAGAAGTATCCTTGAACAACATAATGATAATACATCCCCTAAGCCAACTTTTAGGCTCGTTCTCTGAGGATAACCATACCCGTGGCAAGCAGTTTGAGGTCCTATGTAAATGGATGCTTGAGACAGACCCGGTATATACTAATAAGCTAGAAAAGGTATGGCTTTGGGATGATTGGCCAGACAGGTGGGGGCCTGACTGCGGTATCGACCTTATCGCTCGCGATACAGAAGGTAAAATTTGGGCAATACAAGCCAAGTGCTATAACCCAGATTACGCTGGGGTTCTACCCCGTTTTCACGGACGGTTATAAAACGCCTGAAAACTCTAAATCGCTCTTGGCAACTCTTCGCCGCATTCGAGGATTGTGGAATCGCTCAATGTAGTTGAACACATCCGCTTTTGCCATTTCCAACGTCCGATACTTTCGTTGGTAAACACGTTCTCGTTTGAGCACTCCGAAGAACCCCTCGCAAGCCGCATTGTCACCACAGTGCCCTACAGCACTCATGGAGCAAATCAGAGTGTTCTGATTCAGGAAATCCTGATAGTCACCACTGCGAAACTGACTGCCGCGGTCGGAGTGCAGAATTACAGACCATCCTCCTTGGCGCTGCCATATCGCCATCTCAACAGCACGAATCACCATCTGGCGATCCTGCCGGTGGTGCATTGACCAACCCATCACCAGTTTGCTGTAGAGATCAATCACGACACATAAGAACAGTTTGCCTTCGTCAGTACTGATCTCGGTGATATCGGTCACCCATTTGGTCTCGGGCTCCAATGCGTTGAAATCGCGCTCCAACAGATTCCGAACCTGAGGCGGTGGCAACCCCGGCTTTCCACGCTGCGCCTTTCTTTTCTTGCGCGGCCAGCCTTGAAGCCCCTCAGAAGCCATCAGGCGCGCAACCCGATTCTTGCTGGCTGTTTCACCTTCATCAGTCAGGTCTTCGTGCATACGCGGGGCACCCAGAGCGCCTTGGCTGTCTGCGTGGATCTGACGAATGCGGCCCAGCAGCCGTTCGTTGTCGATCTGCCGGGCGCTGGCGGGACGATCCTCCCACGCGTAATAGCCACTGGGAGACACCTTGAGGCACCGGCACATCAAGCGGACAGGAAACTCATCTCGACAACGTTGAATCGCCTGATACTTCAGGTCGATCCCCTGGCAAAGAACGTCGCCGCTTCGCGTAAAAAATCCCGTTCCTTCTTCACCCGAGCAAGTTCGCGCTTGAGGCTGGCCACCTCCTCATCTCTGGGCTTGCCTGAGCCACCGAAGGCCTGCTTGCCCTGTGCATCCGCTTCGCGCTGCCAACGCGCCAAGATGCTGGTCTCGATGCCAAGCTCTCGGGCCACTTGCGAGCAACTCACTCCTGGCTGACGAACCTGCTCAACCGCACCTTGTTTGAACTCCGGGCTGTACTTTCTTCTCTTCGACATAAACACTCCTTTTGCCCATTATGGGGCTTCTTTGAAGTGTCCGTAAAATCGGGGTAGAACCCGGGTGAGAATAACGTGGAGCCAGCGTGCCCTTTTCGCTGCTACCGGACAGCACGCTATCGCACACTGTGCCTGCGAGATTGGCGCGGCACCTCATTGCTTTTTCGTCATCTCCCACGGGGCTTCAATTCCCATGGCTTTAGCGAGACCGCTGACGCTGCCACCGTCCACCACACCGCTCATCTCATAGACCATGGGCGAGCCGTCTCGCGCCAGGCTGAAGCTGAGCTGATTGTCTTCGATAGCGCCATTCTGGATTGGCCAGATTCGCCCATCGCCCAGATCAAAGCTTCCAGAAAGCTGGCTGCCAGCGGCCTGCATGGAGACATTGGCGCTGATGGCACCGAAGGGGCTGGTCATCTTGAAATCCCAGGCGCCATCGGCAGGGGAACTGGTGACGGCGCTGGAAGCGCAGGACACCAGCGCGGCTGATGCGACGATGGCGAGTGATCGCAGAAGTAAAGCGGACGTTTTCATTGTTGTTCTCCGAAAGTCCTCGGCAGGCGAGGAGAGTGTGAATACAAGGAGCGTGTACGTCGCGCAAGAGCAGCCGGATTGACAGCCCAACTGCTATTGCGCTGTCTGCTGGAACGCGCTGCGATCGAATGCGTCACCGGCGAGAAAGACGCTGTGGATGCGCCGGGTGTTGCGAATATCCTCCAGTGGGCTGGCGTCCAGAACGATGAAGTCTGCGCGCTTGCCGGCTGTCAACGTGCCGGCATCCTCCAGCCCCAGATGATGGGCGGCGCGGCCGGTGGCGGCGCTGATCGCCTGCAGGGGCGTCATGCCGAGGCGCACAAAGATCTCCAGTTCGCGGTGTCCTGCATACCCGAAGAAGTGGTCACGCACGGCCCCGGCGTCAGTGCCCAGCACGATGTCCACACTGGCTGCCTGCAGACGGGCAAATCCCACGCGCAGGTCCTGCTCGTAGGTCGGCCCGGGGCCGGCGCTCTGGCGCGTATCAAAGGCCTCTCCAAGCCGTTGCACAACAGCGGCGGGCAGCACATCACTCAGGAAGGGATCATCGGCAAGGCGCTCCCAGCGCAGCTCTCCCAGGCCCAGATTGGGGACGAGGAAAATCTCGTTCTCTGCCATCGCGCGTGCCATGGCCTCATCCACGTCGGGGCCGATACGGCCATGCAGAAAGCCACTGATGCCGGCATCGATCAGTCCGGGCATGTCCTCTGCTGCCTGCTGGTGCACCAGTACCCGAATGCCATGACTGCGTGCCTCGTCGGCGATGGCGCTGTACACCTCAGCCGGCATCTTTTCCTGCGTACCGCCACGGTCATCGACCCAGATCTTTATGAAACGACTGCCCGTCGCAGCAATTTCCCGGACAGCCTCACGGCCCTGCTCCGCTGTGGCGGCACCGCGCAGAATGCGCTGGCCCGTGCGCTCTTCAACGGCCAGCACGTGCGCGAGAAATGCCGCATTGGGGCCCTGGCCGGGGGGAGCCATCCCCGAGGCCACCAGCAGGCGGGCTCCCTGGTAGTCGCCAGCCTGTCGCGCTGCCTCGATTTCGCGGGCAAGCTCCACGGGGTCACTGCCGGCTGAGAACACCGCGCCGAACCCGTACCAGGCATAGCGCTGCAGGTTTTCGACAATGTTCTGCTGACCGTAGTACTCGGCGCCCCAGCCGGTATAGGCCTCATAGCCGATGTGCGCATGGGCATCGATGAGCGCGGGCATCACCGTGCGCCCTTGCAGATCCACCGACACGGCTCCCGCCGGGAGGGTGGTCGATGCGCGGCTGCCAATGAGATCGATAAGGCCAGCCCTGACCACCATGACGCCATCGGTCAGTACACTCCCGTCGCCAGTGATGAAACTGGCGTTCTGATAGACCACGGCAGTCTCGCCAGTGGATTGTGCAGTGGCGGCTTCAGCATGCAGAAGCAGAGCGAGGGCGAGCAGCAATGGCGCTTCGAAAAGGGTTTTCATAAGACTTGGACTCGACGTGGCTTGTATTGTGTCGGGCAATAGCCGCGACTGCTCTTGGGGCCCCAAAGCAATGCTCAGTTTGGTGAGGAGAACCGCTGTCTCAATGAACGACTGGAAGCTCACCGTGTCGCAATGCACAGAGACAGCAAGTCAGCGACCCAACGCAGCAAACGATTGGCGAAGCAAAAAATGGCGGAAGCTTCCCCGGGGCAAAGCCAGCTTTGCGCGGGCTTAACTTAAATGGACATTTTGTACAGCGATATGGAACAGAAGATGAACAACTGTGCCAATAACCACATGTATATGTTATTTTTTTGACCGATGTTAAATTTTAATGCACTGGCTATCTGGCGTTACTCATTCGCTAACGCATCTCTTTTGACTGGAGCAAAGTATGGATCGCGTTCGAATGATACAATTGCCCCAAGGTAGTTTTGGACGCTGTAGCGGCTCAGTCACTTCAAAAAGGCGCGCGGCATTCCCATGCCATTTCGATGATTCTGTAGTTTATCTTTCAAACTTCAATCGCGGTACCGAGCGAGTTATGGAATCGGCCCTTTATGGCGCAGGTCAATTTGTCGGTATTGATCTTACCATGAGCTTCCGCTAGGCTCGCGCCATAATTGGGAAAAGTCGTGCGAGCATGACGCGCTGCCAATTGAAAAAGTTTTTTGGCACGTTGTTAAGGTGCTTTATTGAACGAATTGATACTGGCGCGGACTTATTGGGCCGCTAACATCACTAGAGGAAAGTCGAGGAAAATGATCAATATGAAATCATTGAAATGGGCGTTGGTATTGTTGATCGCATGCCTGCCAATACAGGCGAGTGCTGCTGACTACTACGTTGAAATTAACAACGAGACTGGCTACACGATTTTTTATGTGTACGTAAGCCCTGACAATTCTGACGAATGGGAAGAGGATGTCCTTGGCAAGGAAGTTCTCATGGACGGCGATTCACGGCGCATCAATCTTTACGGATACAAGAGCCCTGTGTTTGACATCCGCTTGGTTGATGAAGACGGCGACAGCTATACCTTCTGGGATATTGACGTATCCCGTTTGGATATAACCGCCACTATCGGTGACTTGGACAAATAAGAGTGCATTTACGCAGGAGACCTGCCGAGCTAAATGGCAAGCGCCTGCACCGTACGGATAATGTCACCAGTGCACGCATTGTCGGCGAAGTGACATTGGGAGTAGGCGCCACCTGACTCACGCATTGTTGCCGGTGATGAGCGCTCACCGTTTCGATGCGGGAGACCGCGAAGAGAGCGCCGATCAGAAGCGCAAGCCCACGCCGACTGTCGCAAAATGCAGCCATGCGAAGGTGTACACGCTGTCGTTGTCGGCGCCGCCTTCCAGCGTCCGGTAGCCACCAAATACATGCCAGCCCGACGGCAGTGCGTATTGCAGCTGCAGCGCCAGGTCTGCCGCCCTGCCCTGGGGAGCGGCCGCGGCATCAAGATCCACGACAAGCGAGGCGCGCTCAGACAGATGATAGGCGCCATGCAGATGCAGCAGTGGCACCAGTCCAAGATCATCGTCCACGCCCTGCACGGCGCCTTGCCGCAAGGCAATGGTGGCGTCGCGGACCAGCAGTGTGGCACCCAGTCCCAGGTCCCACTTGTCGCTGTTGTCAAACATCCAGCGGTAGCTCACGCGGTAGGTATTGAACTCATAGCGGCCGCGCGCGGGCACAGTCGCGGCAAAGCCGGCATCGTCAAAACGCACGGCCGCGTCCAGTGCCCCAGTGCCGGCAACGCCCAGCGGCGCCAGCTCAAGCCGCAGGGCATGACGGGCGTTGAAGTCATAGGTGGCACGCAGCCTTGCGTAGGGCACGGGGCCGTCGCCGGTCAGGTCCAGCATGTCAAAGCGGGTGCCCGTGTCATTGGGAATGCGCACGTTGTTGCGACTGAACCAGACAGGGCCGGTCTCCAGCTGCAAGGTCCAGCGCGGGGTGTCGGTGGCATCGGCGGCATGTGCCCCCAGGGAAAACAAGACAGAAACAGCGGGTAAAATCGCGTGTGAATATTTCATGAAGCCCCTTCCGGAATTGGTAATTGCCTGCCCCACTATAGCCGCTCTTTCTGCACATTACTTTCGCGACGCTGCCACAAAAGGCGTAATCTACGCCCATTGCCCGACCCAACAACAACATCAGAAGGACCCGGCCATGCGCACACACTTCCCCGCAGCGAACGCAATCTCCCGTCGTCACTTTTTCACCCTGGCCGCGTCCTCGGCGGTGCTGGCCTGCAGCATTCTGCCAGGCCAGCGCAGCCTGGCTGCGAACGCCTCCGTGGTGCCCGAGGTCAAGGCGCTGGTGTTCGATGTGTTCGGCACGGTGGTGGACTGGCGCAGTTCGATCATTCGCGAAGGCCAGCTGCTGGGGGAACGCAAGGGCTATGACATCGACTGGGCGGCCTTTGCCGACCGCTGGCGTGCCGGCTATGGCCCGGCCATGAATCGCGTGCGCAGCGGGGAGCTGCCATGGACCAAACTGGATGATCTGCATCGCGCCGTTCTGAATGAACTGGTCGTGGAGTTCTCGCTGACAGGCATGAGCGAAGACGAGCTGCAGCACTTCAACCAGGCCTGGCACCGGCTGAGTCCCTGGCCAGACGCCATCGCGGGCCTGCTGCGCCTGCGCAATGAGTACGTCATCGCGCCGCTGTCCAATGGCAATGTGTCGCTGCTGCTGAACATGGCGAAGAATGCCGGGCTGCCCTGGGACACCATCCTGTCGGCCGAATTGTCCCGTCACTACAAGCCCGACCCCGAGGCCTACCTCAAGGCGGCCGAGCTGTTCAGTCTCGAGCCCGGCCAGGTGATGCTGGTAGCGACGCACCCGAGCGATCTGCGCAGCGCGGCGGAAGCGGGGCTGCGCACTGGCTATGTCCATCGCGCTCTGGAGCGTGGAGCAGAGAATCCCAAAGTGCCGCCAGCAAAGGATGAATTCGATCTGTTTGCCACGGACTTTCTCGATCTGGCAG
>CAISYX010000051.1 GCA_903889815.1 uncultured Gammaproteobacteria bacterium | reverse complement strand
CGATGCGCTGCCAGGGCAGGCCCAGCACCAGCGCATCGAACTGCGGCCGACTCAGCGTCAGCGTGCCACTGATGTCCTTGGGCCAGGCGAACTTGCCGCTGTTCAGGCGCCGAGCTGCCAGCCACACGCCAATGCCGTCGTGCACCAGCACCTTCATGCGATTGGCGCGCCGGTTGGCGAACAGATAGGCATGATGAGGCCGTGCTGCGCCGAACACCGTGACCACCCGGGCCAATGCAGCTTCAGTTCCAGCGCGCATGTCCAGCGGCTCCACGGCCATCCACACCGCATCGACGCGGATCACCGAAGCAGCTCTCGTGTCCAGGCTGCGAAGTCCGCTGCGGCCGCCACCGGCCACGTCACCTTCATCATCAACGCGCCGCGACGCAGTTCAACGTCGATGGCCTGCTTGTCCGCCGACGGCACCGCGGTCGTTGCGACGGCCACCGGCACGAACTGCTGCGACACAGTCACTGCACCTGCCTCGCGGGCCAGCTTGCGCCAGCCATGCACGATGTTGGCGTTGATCCCGTGCGCCATTGCGACCTTGGCTACTGACGCGCCCGGCACGGCACACTCGGCCAGGATCTGCGCCTTCTGCTCTGCGCTGTGGCGCCGGCGCCTACGACTGTTCTCCGTATCCATCGTGTCCAGCTATTCGTTAACTGGACAGGATCGTTATCGCCGCGCAGCCCCAGTTCAAGATGGGTTCGCCGGACGCTTACCGTCCAAGCTCATTCCGATGGTGACCTCTTCCCAAAGGTACTCGAAGTTGACGCAGTGGCTGCGGAGAAGGCTCACTTCGTAGGACAAATAGCCGGAGCCGATCTGGGTGCCCTTTCGCCGGGCAGCTGTCGTCGATTTATCGTTCCGAAGGATGAAATCTCCTATCGACAAGCGACCCAACTCGACCCACAAGACTCGATCATTCTGTCTGCGCTCATCTTTCAGTACGGTCAACAAATTGAAGATCTTCGACTGCCGGCGACGCGAGTCTTCAGCTACCGATTTAAGCCCACGTTGCCCGATGGTCTGTACAGCAGCAAGACAGCTTGGAATAGTTTTTGGTCAGCGGCAGCGATTCATGCATCGAGGTGCAAGAAGGTTCTTTACTGCGATATAGCCGATTTCTATAATCAGGTCTATCACCACACGGTCGAGAATCAGCTGATTTCAGCAGGGCTCCCAAACCAAGCGATCAAATGGATTGTCAGTCTGCTGGAGTCAACTACGGCAGGTGTATCGCGTGGGGTTCCCGTTGGCCCGCACCCAATACATCTGATAGCGGAGGCAACGCTTGTTCCTGTTGACAACAGCCTTGTAGCAGCAGGTGTGAGATTCATCAGATATGCAGACGACATAATCGTCTTCTGCAGGTCAGACAAGGAAGCAAAGACAGCTCTTTCGACCATCGCAACTGTGCTGGACAAGCAGCAGCGGCTCACGCTTCAGCGCCATAAGACGAAGTTCTATGCGCCGGATGATTTCCGGCGCCTGTGTGCGCAGATGATTGAAGATCGTCCGATCAACTCGGACGAGAAGTCGCTTCTGGCACTGATCAAGAAGTACTCGGGCGGCAATCCATACAAAACGATCTCGTTCTCCCAAGTGTCGACAGACGATTGGGCTGCAATCTCTCCTGAGTCCATTCGACGGGTGATAGAAGAGTACATTGCCTCGGACCCTGTCGACTACATTCGTCTGCGCTGGTTCTATCGCCGTCTGGCGCAGATTGGTCACCCCGGT
>CAISYX010000050.1 GCA_903889815.1 uncultured Gammaproteobacteria bacterium | reverse complement strand
CCACCGTCGTAGTCTTGCCGGTACCGGGGCCACCGGAAATCACCGCGAAGTTCTGCGTGACGGCCAGCGCCGAGGCGAGCTTCTGCCAGTCTGGCTCGACACCCGTTGCGGAAGCAGGGAACAGTTGCGCCAAACCTTCGCGCAGCAGTGGCACGTTGACCTCTGGTTTCACCGCCAGACGCGTCGACAAATCGCTAGCCACAGCCACTTCGTGCCTCCAGTAGCGATGCAGGTAGAGTCTGCCTTCGTCCAGTATCATCGGAGACCGCGTTCCCGGCAGTGCCACGCAGCGGCAGTCGCGAAGCGCATCGGTCCAAGTGGCGAGATCCGGAGCGATGGCCCCGAATGCGCCACTATCGGGGGTAAACAGCGCGCGCCCGGCAAGCGCAGTCAGATTGAGGCAGACATCTCCGCGTTGATTGCGCTCGCTCAGCAGAGCAGCGCTCAGGACGGCAAGATCGCCTTCAGCCAACCCGGAATGTCTGGCGACAAAGCGGGCGAAGTGCACGCTCAACGGTGAAAGGTGTCCTGCATCCTGCAGCGCTCGCAGAGTTGTCACGGCCGGATCTCCCGGGACGGTGCCGCCAGTACCAGCAGATTCAAGCGGTCAATCACCTCTGCAGGCGGCAGGTCATGAAAAACGCCGCAGGCAGGACCTTGGGCGGGACGCAGTGCACGCAGGAAAAGGTAGACCGACCCGCCCATATGCCGCCCATACTCGTAGCCTGGCAGTCGCTGCTGCAGGTAGCGGTGCAGCGCCAGGATGTAAAGCAGGTATTGCAGGTCATAGCGCCGCTCGAGCATCGCCCGGCGCAGGCGCTCTGGCGTGTAGTCAGCCAGCGTATTGCCCAGCAGATTGCTCTTGTAGTCAGCAATGTAGAAACGTCCATCGTGTTCGAATACCAGATCGATGACGCCAGTGATCATGCCGCGCAGATCTTCAAGCCCCAGAGCTTGCAGCGGTTCTCCCGCATAGTCGTCGAGGACGGCATTGAGCGCCGGGATGTGAACTTTGTCGATGGCGAAATCGAATTCCAGCTCGTTGAGTCGCTTGGCGCGCGGCAGCGCGGCCAGGCACAGCCCCTGGTCATTGAGCGGCGTTTTTACGATATGGGATATCCACGCAAAGAGGGTGTCCTGCAGCGCTGGAGCCTCGAATCCATAGCGAGGCGCGAACCGCGCATTCAGGTCGATGGCCTGGCGTCGCAAGTCACCCTGGAAATCCAGATGTTCGAGAATCTCATGCAGGAACAAGCCTACGTGGCTGCCTGCCGCAAAGCTGAGTATGGGATCGGTGACTGCTTCCGCCCGTCCGCTGGCCGCAGGCTGATGGACATCCCGGGTCAGGCTGCTGAAGCTGCTGATGCGCCAGGCACTGGCAATGCTGCCGGAGAACGCAGCGGCGTGCAGTGGGGTCGCTGGTGTCTGAAGATCGAACGCGCCACCCGGACCGTGCGGCGCGGGCATGTTCGCCTGGCGAATGGCCTCGGGCCGGCGCACCGCCAAAGCGTTCAATGCTTCAAGGACGGAGTCGTCATCCAGTGCCACGAGTGCCGGCGCGAGCGTCAAGTCATCGGCCGACTGTTGCTGATGCAGCAGCCAGGCCAGCGCCGAATTGCCCGCATAGGCGCTGTTGACCTTGCCCCACGCCAGATAGACACTGACGCGGGCGCGGGTAAGTGCCACATAGACCAGGCGCACGTCTTCCGCCAGCCGCTCTTTGTCAGCCAATGCCAGCGCGGCCTCGTCTGCGTCATCGCCGAACAGAAGACACGGGGCCCCTGTATCGTCGTGAAAGGCGATGCTGGATTCGTTACGCCCCTTGCCACGCGGGGTTGAGGCCCAGAGAAAAGGCACGAACACAATCGGATATTCCAGGCCCTTACTGGCATGAATGGTCACAATCTTTACCAGCGCCTCATCGCTTTCCAGCCGCAACTCGCCTTCCTGATCCTGCGGATCGGCAATCTGCTCGTCGAACCAGCTCAGCAGCGCCTCCTGACCAGGACAGGTGCGGGCACTCTGCTGCAGCAACTCGCCAAGATGCAGCAGATTCGTCAAACGCCGTTCCGCAAATTGCATGGCCGCCACTTTCACGCCCACCTGCAGCGACTGCAGCAGCGTATGGAACATGGCCATGAAGCCCTTCTGCAGCCAGAGGTCATGCAGTGTCCTGACGTCCTGTGTCCACGCCACCCAGGCCTGCTGATCGTTGCCAATGCGGTCTATTTCAACAAAATTGTGCCCCAGCAAGGCACTGGTCAACGCGCCGCGCAAGGCTGTGCGATCACTGCAATGCACCACGCCGCGCAACAACAGCGCGAGCGCCAGCGCCTCCTCGCTCTTGTAGACATTGTCGCGCCCTGCCGTCACGGCGTTGATGCCCCGCTGCAGGAGTGCCTCACGCACGACGCGGCCCTGTGCCGCAGTGCGCACCAGTACGGCGAAGTCTCCCGGCACCACCGGCTTGCCACCGAGGGTCACGACTCCCGCTTTGCCGCCCGCCAGCAGGCGGGCCGTCTCGTCTGCCACTGCAGCACTCACAAGTCTCTCAGCGTCGCCCTTGAAGCGGGTCTTGCCCTCCTCGTTCGGACCGATCTGCCACAGGGTCAGCGCCGCGGTGTCCTTGCCGTTCTCCCGCAGGAGCGCATGGGCTTTTTCCGCAGGCTTTACCGCTTGAAAGGCGATGGTGTCCTCATAGACGAACGGCGCATCACGACCTTCGAACACGGCGTTCACTGCGGCTATCAGCGCGGGCGTCGATCGCCAGTTGGTGTCCAGCGTATAGAGTCTGTTGCCAACATCCTTGCGAGCCTGTGCGTATGCAAAGATGTCGCCACCGCGGAAACTGTAAATAGCCTGCTTCGGATCACCAATCATGGTAAGTGAAAGCGCTGCATCGCCGTCCTGGAGGTCTGCTGGACGGTAGATCGTGCGAAAGATGCTGTACTGCAACGCATCGGTATCCTGAAATTCGTCGATCATGGCTGTCGGAAAGGTCTGTCGCAGCACTTGCGCAAGCAATTCGCCCTGCGGGCCCTGCAGGGCATCGTGCAGACGGGTAAGCTGGTCGTTGAAAGACAGGCTGCGCGTGGCAGTCTTGAGGCTTTCGATCTGGCTGCGCGCGGCGGCGGTAGATTCTGCAAGAGTCAGCATTTTCAGAGTGCTGAGAATGCCGGCACCCGCATCGACAATCGCCTGGCAGTCATGAAAGAAAGAATCTTCGAGAGCCGGGTCCTTGCCGCGAGATCTCTCGGTCGACCCGTCGTGCAGAGCACGGGCAGACAGACAGTTCAGTTCCTCAGGCACGTGCAACAAGTCATCGCTGTGAAAATAAAAGTCGAGACGACTGAGCGCTTCCGCCAGGTTCGCCAGCCCATAGGCTCCCGTCTTGGCGCGCGACAGTGCCTTGGACTCCAGCAGAATCCGCGTCAGCGCTTCTCGCCGCTTGCTCCATTGTTGCGACAGCGACTGCAGGGCGGGCAGCAGTGCCTCCCAAGCCGCGAACTGAGCGGCGAGTGAGCCCTGCACCATTGGCAGAATGCGCTTGTCGCGGGCCACGCGAAGGGGCTCTTGCAGCGCAATCAGGGCGTCAACGGAGGGAAATACGCGCGTCATTACGTGCAACTGGATTGGTGCCAGCAAGTAGGTATTGCGCCGCCACCAGTCCTTGAGAGCATCCTGCCAGAGGCCGTCGTCGTCATTGATCAACTGCATCTCGAAGGGCTGCCCACTGCTGAATGCGTGGTCCGCAAGAGCCCGCTGACAGAATCCGTGAATCGTGAAGATGGCAGCCTCGTCCATGGTGCGCACCGCCAGACGCAGGCGCTCGCACTGCTGTGACCGCTCCCGTGCCGACAGCGACTGACGCGTCGCCAGCAGTACTGAAAGAAAGGCGTCCTGCACCGATGGCAGATCCTCGTCGACAGCAGACTCCAGCAGTCGCAGCGCTTCATGCAGACGCAGTCGAATGCGGCCACGCAGTTCTTCCGTGGCAGCATTGGTGAACGTCACGACAAGAATTGCGTCGACACGGGCGCCCTCCAGCACATGACGCAAATAAAGATTGCTGATGGCGTAGGTCTTGCCGGTGCCGGCACTGGCCTCTATCAGCCGAGCCCCGGACAGCGGCACCTGCAGTGTCGCTGTGGCATCCAGGATTTGTGGAGGGGCGGGCTGTCGGTTCATGGCACCATTCCTGCCTGACAGGCCGCGCCGTAGACCCGCTGCGACAGTGTCACGTGTTCTTCCAGAGCGATGGGCGAGCAAGGACAACCCCGCCAGGCCAGTTGGATATACGGGTCATCACGGTCGCCCTTGCGGGGATACTCGCCGCCTTCCCAATCCTGTTCCGCTTTGCTCGCGCCTTCGCTGCAATGGCGATAACTGGCAGACGGAAACAAGGGCAAGGGCCGCTGCATTCCTTCCAGGTAGATCGCCACGAAATCGGCAAGCCATGTACTCGCCTGCGAGGCACTCACTGCAGCAAATGTGCGACTCTCGTCGCTGCAATGCAGCACACTGACTTCTCCTTCTTTCAGCTGCCCCGTGGCACACAGCGCCAGGTGCTCAACCCACAGGCGCAACACGGACTTGCCCTTGAGTCTTGATGGTGTGAAATGCATGAGACCCAACCCTGGCCGATAGTCCTTGATCTGACCATGCAGATGGATCTCTTCAGCAAGAGCACCTGGCACGGCAAGTTTCAAGTCGACACCCCGAGGCAGGGTCTCCACCCCGCGAAAAGGCGCGAGTTTCGACCACAGACTCTCAGCCTTGCCTGCGACATTCGCGAAGGCCAGTGTCGCCTGACTGCCGTGGGGCAACACACCCTGCGCGACCAGACTTGCCTGCAAGGACTCCAGCTCGCTATCGCTGCGCATCCAACTCTCGGCCAGCGTTTTCTGCAATTTCCAGGACTGCAGTCCATCCAGAGCGAACACTTCTTCGTCCTCTGGCACAGTATCTTCTCGCAGATACACGCGCAGACGATTGTTGAAAAATGCCTTTGCCGGATGTTCCAGGAACCTCACAAGGCGCGCCAGCTCGATCTGCACGATTGCTTCCTCTGGCGGCGCAAGCTGCTCTGTTGGCCAGGCCTGCAGCGGCAAGGCTGCCGGACGCTTCTGCAGTGCGTTGGCGATCTGGCACCACCACGCATCATAGCCTGGCGTCACATGCCCGCCCGCGTTCGCCGAGAAATGCCGCCAGCTGAAGGCCTGCATGGGTTGCACACGGGTGATGCATGCGCTCATGAGCGATTCCGCCGCTGTTTCCGGCAGATAATGGGCGTCGAGCACATCCATCAGCTCGCGCAGCAACACGGAAGGCTGACACTCGGAATTGTCGGCAAGACTGCGCCCCGTATAGCTCAGATACAGTGACTGCCGCGCACACAACAGAGTCTCCAGCAGAAGGTAGCGATCCTCATCGCCTTTGCGAGGGTCGCCCGCCCGCGGTTGAGCTGCCATGGCATCGAAAGACTGCGTGGTGTCACGACGCGGGAAAGCATTGTCATTCATTCCAAGCATGCAGATCATCCGGAACGGCAGACTGCGCATTGGACGCATGCCGCAGAAACTGACACCACCGCTGAAATAGCGATTGTGCACAGTGCGAGCGCCAAGGCAGTCAGTCAGCCACAGAGTCAACAATTCGTTGGTCAGAATCTGTTCGCCCGCCAGCAACTGCAGATCTGCCAGCACGTCGCGGATCTGCTGCACGCGGTCCTCTTCCTCCATCCCTGCTCCGAACAGCTGATCGAGCATCCGATTCAACCGGCTCTGCCACTCCCGCACTGAGCGGGGTCGCTGCAATTCCTCCCGCCAGTATTCCAGCACGCTCAGAAACGCCATGAACCGGCCCAGTGCCAGTGCGCGCGTGCCAGTCGCTCCAGTCTGCGGAGCAATGCCCTCCCACATCTCTTCATCCCCAAGCGCATAGGCCGCAAGCAGACGATCCAGCGCATGAGCCCAGGTGTTCTGAGCGGTCGCAGGCAAATCCAGCGCCCTCTTGTGTTCTGCACTCAGTCCCCAGCGCGCCTGTGCCGCCTGCAGCAAGGCATGAAGTTCGTCAAGCTGAACAATGTCCATGCCCCAGGTGTCGGCAACACGTGGCACCTCAAGAATCGACATCACTTCGGAGAACGTGAATCTCGACGCAGGCAGCGCCAGCAGTGCAAAAAACACTCGCACCAGGGGGTGTTCATCGACCACTGCAATGTCTGAGAGATTCCAGGGGATGAACGGTCGCGTGTGCTGCCCATCCCGCCGGAACACTGCCTCGATGCTGGGGGCATATCGACTTATCTCGGGGACTATCACCAGGATATCTTCGGGCGAGAGTGTCTTGTCCGCTTCCATGACCTGCAGCAGATGATCGTGCAGCACCTGGCATTCGCGCAGCGCGCTGTGGCAGATATTGACGCGAATCGAATCATCGATGGCAACAGACTGCACAGCCTTGTTGAGGCCCAGCATGTCGTTCTGCAGCCGATGCAGCAGAGAGTCGGCGCCGGGCTGCGGATAGTCTTCCCACTGCACTGCATCAAGCAGGTCGTGATTGAGCAGCTGGTCCTGGAAGGCCTGACCCTGACGGCCCCACGATGCAAGCAGCTCGTTGCCAATCTCGCCCTCATCATGCAGCGCCGGATTGTCGAGGCGCCGCTGCGCCTGTGACCTCTTGCTCTGCAAATCAGCCCAGTACTGATCCGTCGGGCTGTGCTGGAAGAAATGCAGGTCCACATGGGCCGCAAGCGCACGAAACACCTGCACGAACAACGCTGGCAGACTGGACAGTGCGAAGCAGCATAGACGGTCGGGCAGCTGCAGGGCAGCGATGGCCTTGTTGTCACCGGATTCCAAAATCTTGAGCAGCCTGTCAAGCAACGCCACGCGGTGCTGACCAGCACAATCCGCAATCAGCGCACGCCACAGCAGAGGCTGCCACGATGGAATCTGAACGCCAGGCATCGGCCTGGCTGCGGCAGCCTGGCTCCAGGCACGAATCCAGTCGGGACGGTAATACTGATAGCGATCGAAAAGATCGGCGATGCGCTGCGCAAGCTGCCAACGCTTCACAGCCGAGGCATCATCCTTGAGGTAATGCTGCAGTGCAGCGAACTCAGGCATGGGCAGCAGCCGGGGCAGAATGCCAAATATCTGCCAGGCAGCCTGCTCGCGCGACAGAGGATCCTGGGGCAGGCTGGCCTCTTTCTCCAAGCCGTGCGCACTGGCTGCGAGCTGCCAGATCCACGAGGCTGGCAATGGATAATCGATATTGGCCGCAATTCCGTGCTGTGTTGCTATCTGCAGATTGAGCCAGCGCTTGATCGCTGCGCTGGGCACCAGGATGAGTTCCTTCTGAAATGGATCAGCCAGCGGCTCCACGCGCAGCAAGTCAGTCAATTGCTGTTGCAAGGACTCAATGCGATTCGAACAACTCAGGAAGAATGCCATACGCGAATCTCCTGGGTTGTTGCGTCAACGCAGTGTGCGGAAGAAGGCACGCACATCTTCCAGCAGCAGCTCGGGTTCTTCCATTGCAGCGAAGTGGCCGCCCTGGGGCATCGTTGTCCAGCGAACGATATTGTAACTGGCTTCCGCCCATATCCTTGGTGTGAGGTATATTTCGGATGGAAATATGGCGCCTGCCGTTGGCACAGTCACGAAACCCAATGGCTCCTGCATGGCAACATTGCGATTCTCATAGTAGATGCGCGCAGAAGACGTGATGGAAGACGTGAACCAGTACAAACTGATATTGGTGAGGATCTCGTCCTTGGTGAACTTTTCCTCCAGCCCGTAACCCGCTGGCAAGCGCTTGTCGATGTCGCTCCAGCCATGGAACTTCTCGACAATCCATGCCGCCAGACCTGCTGGAGAGTCATTGAGCGCAACACCAAGGGATTGCGGTTTGGTGCCTTGTATCTGCTGATAGCCCACTTCATTCAGCATAAAGGCCTGACGTTGTTCGCGAGCGGCCATTTCTGCCTCGGGCACTGCATCTAAAACTGCCTGATCAGCCGGTGGGTTGGCCAGCACGAAATTGGAATGCAGGCCAATGAGTCGTTCAGCGTATTGGTACGCATGGATTCGATTGATGATGGCCCCCCAGTCGCCGCCCTGCGCGCCGTAGCGCGCATAGCCGAGGCGCTGCATCAGTGCGGCCAGGGTGTGGGCCATGCGTTCAGGATTGTAACCGCGCTCCTCAGGCTTTCCGGAAAATCCAAAACCAGGCAGTGAGGGTGCTACCACATGAAAGGCATCCGCGGGGTCGCCACCATACAATTCTGGTTGTGTCAGAGGGCCAATGATCTTGCGGAACTCTGCAATCGACCCCGGCCAGCCATGGGTCAGCAACAGGGGCATGGCGTCTTCATGCGTGGAACGCTGGTGAATGAAGTGGACGTCGACACCATCAATCTGCGTAACGAACTGGTCGAACTCGTTCAGCGCACTTTCCTGCTCTCGCCAGTCGAAGTCATTGCGCCAGTAGTCGATGAGCTCGCGCAGATAGACCATGTCGGTACCATAGTCCCACCCGGTGTTGGGGATCTGGTCCGGAATGCGGGTCAGTGCCAGCCGCGCCTTGAGATCTTCAATAACAGCATCGGCGACCTGAATCGTGTAGGGTCTGATGGCTGTAGCGGCCTCCTGCGCATTCACCGCTGTGGCAAAGGGCAATGCCAATGCAACGGTGACCAGAAGACTGGGCATGAATGACAAGCGCATGGCTGGCGTCCCTTTGTGAGTGTTGTTGTTGCGGATATGGTGTCACAGGGGATGAAGCGGAGACAAGCAGACGAGTTTGTGGCTTGCAATCCCGCTCACGTGCTGCAGGATTGTAAAGCCAACACGCGAGAAGGAGTTTATTGCAGGTTGGTCAGGATATCGTTCAATAGTGGCGGAGAGAGAGGGATTCGAACCCTCGATAGGGTATTAACCTATACACCCTTAGCAGGGGTGCGCCTTCAGCCACTCGGCCATCTCTCCAAAAACGGGCGTGATAATAGCATAGAACGTCAGAAATGGCAGAGGCGCCAAGGTTTAATTTGCCCCGCTCAGGCCTCGGATTCAACGTTGCCCGTATCACGTTCTTTCTGAATTCGCTGATAGATTTCTTCGCGGTGTACCGCAACATCTTTGGGCGCGTTTACACCAATTCGAACCTGATTGCCCTTTACGCCCAGGACAGTCACCGTTACGTCATCACCGACCATCAGTGTCTCACCGATACGGCGAGTCAAAATCAACATGCTCTTTCTCCTTTCCTGCTTTCGATTTCCTTGCGGATATTGTGGCGTCAACGCAGTCCAACCGCAGATTCACAAACGGTGGAAAGGGCAGAGCCGCTCAGGCCTAGCCTTATTCCGCCAATCCAAAAGCACTGTGCAGTGATCGAACCGCCAATTCCAGATATTTCTCATCAATGACGACGGAAATTTTGATCTCTGACGTTGTGATGATCTGGATGTTGATGGACTCGTCTGCAAGCGCCTTGAACATCTTGCTCGCGATGCCGGCATGGGAACGCATCCCGACGCCGACCAGCGAGATCTTCGCAATCTTGGTGTCAAATGCCACATCTCGTGCATTCACATCGCTGGCGATACGACTAACGATCTTCCGGGTTTGTTCGCAATCAGCACGTTTGACTGTAAACGTGATATCGGTGGTGCCATCCGCAGAGACATTCTGCACAATAACATCCACTTCAATGCCGGCGTCACTCACCGGTCCTATCACCCGGTATGCGATTCCGGGGACATCTGGCACTCCGGAGACAACTATTTTCGCCTCGTCTCTGGTGAATGCGATACCTGAGATAATGGGAGCTTCCATTTCGTTCTCTTCCTCCAAACTGATTAAGGTGCCCGGATCGTCTTCAAAACTGGAAAGTACTCGCAAGGGTACCTTGTACTTGCCCGCGAACTCTACGGACCTGATCTGCAACACCTTCGCTCCAAGGCTGGCCAGCTCCAGCATTTCTTCAAACGTGATGCTGCGCAGCAGCCGGGCATCCTCTACTACACGAGGATCGGTAGTGTACACGCCCTTTACATCGGTATAGATCTGACATTCGTCTGCTTTCAAAGCAGCAGCAAGGGCCACTGCAGAGGTATCGGAGCCCCCGCGACCCAGCGTCGTGATATTGCCTTCTTCGTCAATACCCTGGAATCCGGCCACGACAACCACACTGCCCTGTGCCAGCTCCTCTCGAATTTTCTTGTCGTCAATCTCGCGAATACGAGCCCGCGTGTGGGACTCATCGGTAAGAATGCGCACCTGACCACCCGTGAATGAACGGGCCTTGCAGCCGCGCTTCTGCAGCGCAATGCTCAGCAGAGCAATCGTCACTTGCTCACCTGTGGACAGCAGCACATCCGTCTCCCGGGGAGACGGCTGCGAATCAATGGCATGCGCCAACGCGAGCAGGCGATTGGTTTCGCCACTCATCGCCGATACGACCACCACGATGTCATGACCCTGCTTTCTGTATGCGATGATCTTGTCTGCAACAGACTCGATTCGCTCAGTGGAACCTACGGAAGTACCACCAAATTTTTGAACGTAAAGTGCCATTTTCGGTACGCAGTATTAAAGTGGGTGCAGATTAAACAAAATTGCAGTTTGTATTGCAATCGCTATTTCGGCGTCGCGAAAACATGTAAGTCATGTTGCCGCAACGCCATTTTCAGGTCATTGCAGGCGCGCTTCCACCCATGCACGCACCGCCGAAAGACCCGCTGGCAAGCCACTCGCATCTGGGCCACCTGCCATCGCCATATCCGGCCTGCCCCCGCCTTTGCCGCCTACATGTGACGCAATCATGTTGACCAGATCTCCAGCCTTCACGCGCTCACAGACATCCTTGCTGACGCCCGCAACGATACTGACTTTGCCATCTTCAATGCTCGCCATTACCACTATGGAGGTGCCAAGCTTGTTCTTCAACTGGTCAACAGTGTCACGCAGAGTCCTGGCATTCAGACCATCCACGGCTTTTGCCAGAACCTGCACGCCGCTGACCGTAAAGGCCTCGCTGCCGACGTCGCTGCCAGCCGCACTTGCGAGCTTGATCTTCACTTGTTCCAGCTCGCGCTCCAGAGCTCTGTTGCTGAGAAGCATCTGCTGGACTTTCTCTACCAGATTGTCTGTATTCGTCTTCGCAACATCGCACAACTGCTTGAGCAGGAGCTCCTGGCGCTCGACCAGTGCCAGCGCACCCTTGCCAGTAACAGCTTCGATGCGGCGCACACCTGCGGCAATGCCTGACTCTCCGACAAACTTGAACAGGCCGATGTCCCCCGTGCGATTCACGTGAGTACCCCCGCACAGCTCAGTCGAGAATTCTCCCATACTGACGACACGCACATTGTCACCGTATTTCTCGCCAAACAGCGCCATGGCTCCCTTGTTCATGGCCTCTTCAATGCCCATGACCTGTTTGGATACAGCGGAGTTCTTCAGAATCTCGGCATTCACCAGCGCTTCGATCTGGGAAAGCTCACGGGGAGTGACGGCAGACTGATGCGAGAAGTCGAAACGCAGACGGTCAGCAGAAACCAGTGATCCTTTCTGAGTGACATGCTCGCCCAGCACATGGCGAAGTGCCGCGTGCAAAAGGTGGGTCGCCGAATGGTTCAGGGCGATAGCCGCCCGGTTCTCACTTGCCACTCTGGCCTCCACCTGATCGCCTTCACTCAGGCTGCCCGAACGCAGATAGCCTCTGTGAATGAAATGCTCTCCCTGCTTCTGGGTATCAACGATCTCGAAAACAGCCTCGTTCGCAGCACCAGCCTTGCAGGAGATGAAGCCCTTGTCACCGACCTGGCCGCCGGACTCGGCATAGAAGGGACTGACGTTCAGAACGAGCAGGGCTTCAACGTCACTGCTGATTTCACGGACTTGTTGCCCGTTGCTGTAAATGGCCAACACCCGGGACTCGCCTTCAAGGGACTCGTAACCGATGAAATCCGTGCCTTTTTCCAGATTGATGACCAGCTTCTCAACGGCATTGAACTGGCTCGCTGCCCGGGCCTGTTGCTTCTGGACAGCCATGGCACGGTCGAAGCCTTCCATGTCCAGCGTCAAATTGTGTTCACGGGCCACATCAGCCGTCAGATCGACTGGAAAACCAAACGTGTCATAGAGCCGGAACACTGTTTCACCGGGCACGACGCTGCCCTGAAGTTCAGCGATGGCGTTCTTGAGAATCGCCATGCCATTTTCCAGTGTTCGCGCAAACTGCTGCTCTTCTTCCCGCAGGACCTTCTCAACGGTTGCCTGACGACTTCTGAGCTCCGGATAGGCGTCACCCATTTGTTCGACAAGTGCCTGGACCAGCTTGTAGAAGAAAACCTCTTTGACGCCCAACTGGTAGCCGTGACGAACAGCGCGGCGAATGATGCGTCGGAGCACATAACCTCGACCCTCGTTGGAGGGCAGGACGCCGTCCACCACGAGAAAAGAGCAGGAACGAATGTGGTCCGCGATCACGCGCAGTGACGTGTTGTTGCTGTCAGGAGTACCTGTGACCTGCGCTGCCGCTGCAAGGAGCCCCTGGAAGAGATCGATTTCATAATTGCTGTGGACGTGCTGCAATACTGCGGCCAGCCGCTCCAGTCCCATGCCGGTATCCACAGAAGGCTTGGGAAGACGCACTAGAGTTCCGTCTGGCTGGCGGTCAAACTGCATGAACACCAGGTTCCAGATTTCAATGTAGCGGTCGCCATCATCATCGGGACTACCGGGCGGCCCCCCCGCCACTTCCGGGCCATGATCAAAAAATATTTCTGTACAGGGACCACAGGGCCCGGTGTCGCCCATGGCCCAGAAATTGTCCTTCTCACCAAGTCGCGACAGTCGATCAGCCGGCACGCCGATGTCGTCGAGCCAGATTGCTGCCGCTTCATCATCTTCGTGAAAGACAGTTACCCAAAGTTTGTCTGCAGGCAGGCCCAGCTCCTTGGTGAGAAATTCCCATGCAAAGCGAATGGCGTCATGCTTGAAATAGTCGCCAAAACTGAAATTGCCGAGCATCTCGAAGAATGTGTGATGGCGGGCGGTGTACCCCACGTTCTCCAGATCATTGTGCTTGCCGCCAGCGCGCACACAGCGCTGGGAAGTCGTCGCCCGATTGTAGGAGCGCACTTCATTGCCGAGAAACAGATCCTTGAATTGCACCATACCGGCATTGGTGAACAACAAGGTAGGATCATTGGAGGGGACCAGCGAGCTGCTGGCCACGATCTGGTGTCCCTGGGAATTGAAGTAGTTCAGAAACTTATGGCGAATATCGGCAATTTTCATCGGCTGTTCCAATCAGTGGTTTCTCTCGAAAAGGCGCAAAATTATACCCTCAGCGGCGCGGCTTTGCAGGTCAATATTGCGCAATGACGGCACGCCCTGCTCCCGGCTGCAGTCGAGCCATGTGGGCCCGATGACTTTCTTTCCGGCCCACTGTTTATCAGGACGGATAGTCTCGGGAGATTGGCTAAATCCCCGCTGATCAGATCTGGCCGAAAACCTCGATCATGATGGATGGGGTCAGTATCTGTGGAAGAATTACAGCTTGCTGCCCGGCCCCGGGATAAAACAGGTAGAGCGGCACGCTGGGACGGTTGAACTCGTCAAGTACCCGGCTGATCTCCGGGTCCTGATTCGTCCAGTCGCCCTTGAGGTAGGTGATATTGCGGTCTTGCATGGCCTGCATGACACGCTCTGAACTCAGGGTCGTCTGTTCATTGGCGAGACAGGTAATGCACCACGCCGCCGTCATGTTGATGAATACCGGCTGGCCTGCCGCCTGCAACTCACTCAGGCGCACCGCAGAGAACGGTTCGTAGCGCTCTTCGCCGAAGCCCTCTTCAGAGCCAGCGCCTGCTGCGGCTGTCAGCTGACGGGTTTCGAGTAGCGGAGACTGCAATACATAGACTACTGTCATGACCAGTACGGCAGCGAACAGTGCATTGGCAGAGCGCCAGAAAGGCCCGGCTACGGCTCGCTTGTTCAGCAACCACAATCCGAAGGCCAGCAGCAGACAAGAGCCCACCACCGCAGCCATGCCGTTCACACCCGTCTGGTTGCCAAGCACCCACAACAGCCACAGCACCGTGGCATACATGGGGAACGCCATGAATTCCTTGAACGTATTCATCCAGGCGCCCGGGCGCGGCATGAAGTTGAGAAGGGCGGGACTGAATGACAGCAGCAGGAAAGGCAACGCCATGCCCAACCCGAGACAGAAGAACACCACCATGGCCACCAGCCATGATTGCGACAACGCGAACCCCAGCGCGGCTCCCATGAACGGGGCAGTGCACGGACTGGCAACAACTGTGGCGAGAACACCAGTAAAGAACGAGCCCTTGTAACCCGGTGCGCTCGCAAGGGATCCACCGGCTCCCATGAATCCGCTGCCGAACTCATAAGCCCCAGACAGACTCAAACCCATCACAAAGAACAGGCAGATCAGCAACGCAACGAACCATGGCGACTGCAACTGGAATGCCCATCCCACAGCTTCGCCTCCCGCCCTGAGCGCCAGCAGTATCGAAGCCAGAGCCATGAATGTGACAATGATACCCGCGGTATACGCCAGCCCATGCAGTCGCTGCTGACTATGAGCAGCACCGCTGTTTGATGCAAAGCTCAAGACTTTCAAAGACAGCACCGGGAACACGCAAGGCATCAGGTTGAGAATCATGCCGCCCGCCAGTGCAAATACCATCACTGTCAACAAGCCGGGACCACCAGTATCGGAACTTCCGGGAGTGTTGCCGGCACTGGCCGCCAGTGCAGTGATCGAAGACAGATTCTCGGCATTTGCCGGAACGGCACTGACAAGATACCCCTTCATCTGCCCATCAGGACCCGCGACTGACAACAGACCTGGTACTCGGCCATCCTCCACCAGGAATCGGCGTGCTTTGGCATGGGTGATCTGCACCAGCGAGTTGCTCAATGTGACATCCCGAAGCGGTCCAGGCTTCAGGATGCGTTTGCTCTCGGGAAAGAACCAGACATTGGTCGCACCATCGAACACGTTGCGGGCGTCCTGGAAAGAAAAGCTGACGCGCTCGCCAGCTTCCGCAAACAGGGCTTGCACAGCGTGCTGGTCAAGAGTCATGGGCAGATTGGCGCGTGTCGAGGCAAAGGCCTGCTCCCAGCGGGTATCCGCCTCGAGAGCCTCCCCATGCACCGGAAGCGTCAGACTGAGCGTCGCTTCTCCCAGAATGCAGATTTCGTCGCAGACCTGCCACTCGGCGAAGACGGAAACATCGAACTGCGTCGCTGACAATGTGGCGGGAACCTGGACGGGCACGGGCAGAAACACTTCGTTCTCGTAGGAGAATGTCACCAGATCCGAGCCGGGGAACGGCAGCCATGTGGGTGTGGGGAACTGAATGTCGCCGACAACGGCGCCTTCCGGGAGTTGCCAATTCGTAAGGCGGGTTGCCTCGCCACTGTCGCCCTGCCAGCGGGAGTAGGTATGCCAGTGCTCCGTGGGTGTCAGGCGAAGAGCAAGCCAAAGCGTTTCGCCGGGTACGACGTTGACACTTTCAGCGATCAGCTCGACTTCGATCTCTTCGCCCTGAAATGGCTGGGCCAGCAACCACGACGGCATGAGCAGGAAGACAACTGCCGCCAGTACTGTGTTGAATTGCTTGCGCATTGCGACTCTCCCAATCCAGTTCTCAGCTCAATGGTTGAATTCTAATGCCGTCTCGGCGGCAAAGTTCGTCTTTCTTGTGACTAAAGGTAACACTGCTTCCGGATTGGCTCAAACCGCACACCGCGCAGGCGTGACTTGCATCAACGCGTTGCCAGATCAGAACTTGGCGCAAGATGCTCCAGAACCAGTTGCAGACTCCGCTGGCCGCGATATTCGTTCACATCCAGGCGATAGACCGCGCTTATCCGTGCAACGTTGCAGGTGGCCCAGAGTGCCGGATCGACATTGAAGGCAATCGCATCAAGCGCCTGCTGCCTGCACCCTGGCGGGCAAAGGACAAGCTTGAGATGTTTCGCCCCCAGCATGCGCTGTTGAAGGACTTCGAACTCGCCGTCGAAGCTTGGCTCGGGAAAACCCTGCCCCCAGGGTCCGAGCTCGCGCAACAACTGTGCTGTGTTGAGTGTCAACTCTTCGGCTCGCACCTCACCATCGGTAAGAATGCGAGCCTGCAGATCATCCTCTGTCAGGAGTGCCGTGACTTCAGCGGCGAAAGCGGCGCAGAACTGCGCATAGTCCCGGGTGCGCAAACTAAGGCCTGCCGCCATGGCATGCCCTCCAAAGCGGCTGATCAGTCCAGGATTGCGGGTCGCCACAGTATCTAGCACATCTCGAATATGCAGCCCGGCGATGGAGCGCGCAGAGCCTTTCAATTGCGGCTCTCCTTCCCCATCAACGTCTGCATCGGCAAATGCGATCACGGGGCGGTGGAGGCGTTCTTTGATGCGCGCCGCGAGAATGCCAATGACCCCTTGATGCCATGCGGGATTGTAAATGCAGACGCCGGCTGGCGCAGTGGCGCCGCCAATGTCCAATGCATCCAGTTCACTGACGGCCTGATCGCGCATGTCTTCCTCGATTCCTTTACGTTGCTGGTTCATTTCGTCCAGCCTGCGCGCCGTGGCCATGGCGACAACGGGGTCATCTGCAAGCAGGCACTCAATCCCCAGTGCCATGTCATCAAGCCGCCCCGCTGCATTGAGCCTTGGTCCTGCCGCAAATCCCAGATCGCTGGCCTGCAGAGCAGGCAACGTGCGCTTGCCGATTTCCAGGAGGGCAAGTATTCCCGCGCAGGCCCGACCTGCGCGAATGCGCTTCAAGCCCTCGTTGACGAGAATGCGGTTGTTGCGATCCAGTGTCACAACATCCGCCACCGTACCCAGTGCTACCAGATCAAGCAGCCCGGCTAGATTGGGTTCAACTATTCCGGCTTTGGCAAACCAGCCTGCGTCCCGCAGAGCACTGCGCAGTGCGGCCATGACATAGAACACGACACCAACGCCCGCCAGTGACTTGCTGGGAAAGTCGCACCCGGGCTGGTTGGGGTTGACAATGGCGTCAGCCAACGGCAATTCCAGCCCCGGCAGGTGGTGATCGGTGATGATGACCTGCATGCCCAATGCGCGGGCAACCTGCACGCCCTCATTGCTGGAAATGCCATTGTCCACCGTAATGAGGATGTCAGGTGCCTTGCCACGAGCGAGCTGCACGATCTCGGGTGTCAGACCATAACCGTACTCGAAACGATTCGGCACGATGTAGTCGACATTCTGGAATCCCATGGCGCGCAGCGCACGGATTGAGAGCACACAGCTGGTGGCGCCATCAGCATCGAAGTCGGACACGATCAGAATGCGTCGCTGTGCGGGCAGCTGCGCCATGAGAAGCGAGACAGCTGCGTCAATGCCCTTGAGCAGCTGTGGAGGATGAAGGTGCTGAAAGTCCAGAACTCGATCCGCGTCAGTCAGCACCTGCCGCGCTGCCAGAATCCGCTGCAGAAGAGGCGGCACGGCAAGTACTGCCTGCGCCACACTATTCGTCTCTCTGCGACGGATGAGGGGAATCACAGATGTGTTTGGACGTAGCCGGTCACAGCGGCCAGCGAGTTGTCCAGAACTGCATAGCGCTCTTCACGCGCGAACAGATCGCGCAAGTGGGGAGGCAGCTGAGGGGTCTCGAATCCGGCACGCTCTACGGCATCGCCGAATTTGACCGGATGCGCAGTCGCCAGAGTGATCATCGGCACGGTGACGTCTGCATTGCAGTCTCGCGCCGCCTTGATACCAATGGCCGTGTGAGGGTCCACGAGGAATTGCGACGCTTCATGGACCTGGCGGATTACGTCACAGGTTTCCTCATCGCTGACTCTGGCGCTTGAGAACGTCGCGCGTGCCTCCTCCCACAGCGCCGGATCGACCCCATGGCGACCTGTTGCAGACGCTGTCATGAACCGGGCCAGGGCATGCCCGTCACGTCCGAACAGATCAAACAGATAACGCTCGAAATTGCTGGATACCATGATGTCCATGCTGGGTGAGAGTGTGTGCTCCAGCGTGGACTGCGAGTAATCGTTGTGGCTCATGAAGCGGTGCAGAATGTCATTGCTGTTGGTGGCAATGATGAGCTGCTTTATGGGCAAGCCCATCTTGCGCGCCAGATAGCCCGCGTAAATGTCGCCAAAGTTGCCGGTTGGCACCGAGAACGACACGGGGCGATGTGGACCGCCAAGCTGCATCGCCGCATAAAAGTAATAGACAATCTGAGCCATGATGCGCGCCCAGTTGATCGAGTTGACCGCGACCAGCTGCCGCCCTTCTGGCAGGAATGACTGGTCACCAAAGGCTGACTTTACAATGCGCTGGCAGTCATCGAAATTGCCGCGCACGGCGATGTTGTGCACGTTCTTGCCGGGCACGGTCGTCATTTGTCGGCGCTGCACTTCGGACACGCGCTGATGCGGGTGCAAAATGAAAATATCCACATTCTCGCAGTGGCGACAACCTTCCAGCGCCGCAGAGCCCGTGTCACCCGACGTGGCGCCAAGAATCACCACCTTCTGATTGTTGCGGGTCAGCACGTGATCCAGAAGATTGCCCAGCAATTGCAGCGCAAAATCCTTGAATGCCAGTGTCGGTCCACAATACAGCTCCAGCACCCACTCGTTGGGCCCGAGCATATGCAGCGGCGCGACCGCTTTGTGAGCAAACGACTGATAACTCTTGTCGATCAGAGCGCGAAGCGTGGCAGGGGCTATGGCACCGTCAACAAATGGCGTGATGATCTGCTGGGCAAGCGAGGGATAGTCGAGCCCGGCCCACGACGCAATTTCTTCGCGGTTAAACTGTGGCAGATGCTCGGGTACGTACAGGCCGCCATCCGGCGCAAGGCCGGTGAGCAACACCTGTTCAAAGGTCTGCGCGGGAGATTGCCCACGTGTGCTGATGTATTTCATTCTATCTGCCTGGGTCGATTAACTGATCTCAATTGCTTTCGCCGTCGAAGAGCTCTACGCGGATGCGCGTAATCTTGTCCACTACCTGAGGCAGCGCCTCGATGGCAGCGATTGCCTTGTTCATGTTGCGCTCGCGCACCTTGCCAGTCAGCAGCACCACTGGAACGATCACCTCTCCAGTTTGTGCGGCATCTGGCTCCTTCTGGATCAGCGCTTCAATATTGATGCTGTGTTGCATCAACACCTGGGAAATATGTGCCATCACGCCAATCTTGTCCTGTACCGATATTCGCAAATAATACTCGCACTCTATCTCCTCAATGCTGAGCATCGGCACATCGTCCCTTAGACTGGAAAACGAGAGCGCTGGCACGCTGCCGGGGCGCGCGCAAGAGTCATCGCCGTAACTGCGGACAATGTCTATCAAGTCGGCTACTACGGAAGACGCTGTCGCCTTGGCACCGGCACCCGGACCGTAGTAAAGCGTGGATCCTGCGGAATCTCCTTTCACCACAACGGCATTCATCACCCCATTCACGTTGGCGATAAGCCGCTGCGCGGAGATCAGCGTTGGATGTACACGCATCTCGATGCCGTCCGCTGTCATGCGGGCGATGCCAAGATGCTTGATGCGATAGCCGAGCTCGTCGGCGTAGCTGACGTCAGCGATGCTGACCTTGCGGATACCTTCGGTGTACACCTTGTCGAAATTCAGGTTGATCCCGAACGCATTGGACGCCCGGATCGTGAGCTTGTGAGCAGCGTCGATGCCTTCCACGTCGAATGTCGGGTCTGCTTCCGCGTAGCCAAGCGCCTGCGCTTCCTTGAGCACATCTTCGAAACTTCGCCCTTTCTGTGCCATTTCCGTCATGATGAAATTGCCGGTGCCATTGATGATGCCGGCCAGCCATTGAATGGAGTTTGCGGCCAAGCCTTCGCGAAGCGCCTTGATGATCGGAATACCGCCAGCCACCGCGCTTTCGTAAGCAACTGTTACTCCATTGCGGCGCGCGGCGGCGAAGATGGCATTGCCGTGCACGGCGATGAGGGCCTTGTTGGCGGTAACCACATGCTTGCCATTCTCGATGGCACGCATGATCAGGGACAGTGCTGGCTCGGTGCCACCCAGTACTTCCACGAGGATGTCCACGGCGGGATCATTGGCCACGGCAAACACATCCTCACTGTATTGAACGCCAGAGTAGTCGTAAGCAGGATTGCGACGCCGAGAAGCCACGTGGGTGACGCGCAGCGTTCTGCCCAGTCGACGACCGAGTTCGGCTTGCTTGGACTGCAACAGGGTCAAAGTGCCCCCACCGACTGTGCCCAACCCGCAAATACCGACATTGAACTGTTGTTTGGCTGCTGCCTGTGCTTCCTGTTTCAAGACCGAACCTCGTTGCCTGGAGTGAAAATGGCGCTCATTGTACTCAAAAAAACTGCGTGCACGCAGCCGCATCAGAACGCGCTGCGCGACTGCATGTGACAGCATGGGGTGTGGCTATCTGCTAGGCTACTGTCCGAAAACGGCTTCTGCCAGCTGAGCAGGCTCGAGATAGCCGGGGATGACTGTTCCATCCTGCAGCACCAGTGCGGGCGTGCCGGAAATTCCGATGCGATTGCCCAGGTTGTAGTGGCGCAAAACGGGATTGTCACACTCACGGGATGGCAGGTTTTGACCATTCTTGGCCTGTGTAAGAGAGCGCTTGCGGTCTTCGGAGCACCAGACCGAAATCATCTTGGGATAGGCCGCTGAAGCTTCACCGCCGCGGGGGTAGGCGACATAGCGCACTTGTATGCCCAGCTCGAGAATGGCATCCAGATCCGCGTGAAGTTTGCGGCAAAACGCGCAATCCACGTCGGTGAATACGGTAATGGAAGCCTTGGTTTCTTCGGGACTGAATATAAGCATCTCGTCTTCAGGAACCGCGGCAACCCATTCGGCGATTTGCACTTGGCGGGCCTGCGCAGACAGATTAACGAGACCGGTTGCAGTGGCCTGGAAGAGATCACCCGTCACCAGGTGCTCACCCTTGCGGTCGGAAAACAGCTTCTCGCCGGTGTCCAGTTCCACTTCGATCAAGCCTTCAAAAGGAGTTTCGGATATGGTCAAAATCTGCAGTTGGGCACCCGTGGCTGCAGTCAGGGAGGCAGTCAACTTTGCTTTCAGCTCGTCGGCCCATGCGGGCGTTCCCGCATCCTGCGCGCCAGCAAGAGAGGGGAATCCTGCAGCAAGCCAGGCAACGGCAAGCAGAGATCGAAGTGTAGTGATCATGGGGTCAAGTCCTCGAACGGGAGATTTGAAGTGGCAAAGGTAACACAGTCGGCTTTTGCCGGGCCAATGAAAAAGGGAGACACGCATGCGGCCTCCCTTTGTTCGTGCAGACTGATCATGCCGCCCGTGGCAGCAACGACTCAGCTTGGCTTCTTGTCCAGCTTCTCAGTAATGCGAGCAGCTTTGCCAGACAGGTCACGCAGATAGTACAACTTGGCCTGGCGAACATCACCACGACGCTTCAGCGTGATGCTGTCAAGCATAGGGCTGTAGGTCTGGAATGTACGCTCGACGCCCACACCGTGGGAAATCTTTCGCACAGTGAACGCAGAGTTCAGTGCACGGTTGCGGACACCGATGACCACGCCTTCAAACGCCTGCAGACGCTCACGGTCGCCTTCCTTGATCTTTACCTGCACAACTACAGTGTCACCTGGACTGAAATCCGGGATTTCCTTGCTCATTTGTGCCTGTTCAACCATCTGAATGATCTTGTTCTTGCTCATTGCCTTGCTCCCGGGTTCAAGGACTGCGCTTCAGCGCCGCGCCTCGTAATCATCAATAAATTGTTCCAGCAAACTTTTCTGCTCTTTATCGAGCGTCATTCCTTCCAGCAGATCAGGCCGCTTCAACCACGTAGCGCCAAGACTCTGTTGCAAACGCCATTTGCGAATCTGTTCGTGGTTACCACCAGTCAGCACTTCTGGCACCGACTGACCGCGATAATCCTGTGGCCGTGTGTACTGCGGGCAGTCCAGCAGGCCGTCGGCAAACGAATCGGCTCCTGCAGAACCTTCATGTCCGAGCGCACCAGGCTGATAGCGGATCACTGCATCCATCATGATCATGGCTGCCAACTCACCGCCACTGAGAACGTAGTCTCCGACAGACCACTCTTCATCAATTTCGTTTTTCAGCAAGCGTTCGTCGATGCCTTGATAGCGACCGCACACCAGTATCAGACTCTGCCGCTCTGCCAACTCTTCGACGCCGCGCTGATCAAGTCGCCGCCCTTGAGGAGACAAGTAGATCACGACCGGCGTCTCGGCACTGTTGTGCGCCAGACCTTCTCGTGCAGCTCCGATTGCCGCTGCCAGGGGCTCTGTCTTCATCAGCATTCCGGGGCCGCCACCAAAGGGACGATCATCCACGGTGCGATGTCTGTCTGTGGTGAAATCACGTGGATTCCAGCATTGCACCGACACAAGCCCTTCCCTG
>CAISYX010000049.1 GCA_903889815.1 uncultured Gammaproteobacteria bacterium | reverse complement strand
GCTTGCCCGCGAACTTGCTGGAAAAACCTGTTCGCGGGCAAGCCCGCTCCCACCTACCCGTCAGTTGACCAGCGCCATCAGATACTGCCCGTAACCGTTCTTGATCAGCGGCCGCGCGCGCTCGCGCACGTCTTCGTCGCTCAGCCATTGGTTGCGCCACGCGATCTCTTCCAGACACGCAATCTTCAGGCCCTGGCGGTGCTCCACCGTCTGCACGAACATGCTGGCTTCCAGCAGGCTTTCGTGGGTGCCGGTGTCCAGCCACGCAAAGCCACGGCCCAGCACTTCCACATTCAAGTCGCCCCGCTCCATATAGGCCTGATTCACAGTGGTGATCTCCAGCTCGCCCCTGGCAGAAGGCTTCACCTGCTTGGCAATGCTGATGACGTCGTTGTCGTAAAAGTAGAGTCCGGTCACAGCATAGTTGGAGCGCGGTTTGGCGGGCTTCTCTTCGATGGAAATGGCACGGCGATTGGCGTCGAACTCCACCACGCCGAAGCGCTCCGGGTCTTTCACCTGATAGCCAAACACGGTGGCGCCACTGGGGCGCGCCACGGCTTCACGCAGTTTTCCGGTGAAGCCCTGGCCGTAGAAGATGTTGTCGCCCAGCACCAGGCACACGCGGTCATTGCCGATGAACTCCTCGCCAATCAGGAAGGCCTGCGCCAGGCCATCGGGGCTGGGCTGGATGGCATAGGAAATGGCGCAGCCGAACTGGGTGCCGTCGCCCAGCAGACGCTGATAGCTGCCGATGTCTTCGGGCGTGCTGATGATCAGAATGTCGCGGATGCCGGCCAGCATCAGCACCGACACCGGGTAGAACACCATGGGCTTGTCGTAGATGGGCAGCAGCTGCTTGGAAATGCCTTTGGTGATGGGGTACAGGCGAGTGCCGCTGCCGCCGGCGAGTACGATGCCTTTTACTGACATTCTGTGGTCCTTCTTGCAGTTGTTGATTTTTGGTAAACGAATTCGGGATCGAGGTCGATGCCGGTGGGCCGCTTGAACCCGGCGTAATATACATGAAAGTGCGGCGGCGGATGCTCGGTGGGAGCGAAGTACATCCTGATGATGATGCCGTAGAACATGCTGATGGTTGTTATAAACAGTTTTTGCTTGTGTGAGCGCGTTTACGACGAAATATAGCTACCCTCGCTGACAGAGGCTTTTCATTGCCGAATTTTTTGGGCACGCCAAGTGCCTCGGCTCTTTCAGAATTGCATTTCACCTTTTGAAATTATTGCAAAACACCTTCTGGAATCGTTGCAAAAACCCTTCTGTCATCCAGCCGCCACCAAACTGACAAGAAGCTGCCACGTAGGCTGAGTAGGCTGGCGCTCCGTCATCCATTGGATCGCGGAGAATCAACGTGAAAATTTCCTGTTTCGGGGCCGGCTATGTCGGCCTGGTCAGCAGCGCTTGTCTGGCAGACGCCGGCCACCACGCCATGTGTGTCGACACGGATGTGGCACGCATCAAATCCCTGAAAGACGGCATCCTGCCCATCTACGAATCCAGCCTCGACGCCATCGTTGAGAACACCACCCAATCGGGCTATCTGCATTTCTCGGCCGATGCCGCCGAAGCCGTCGCCTTCGCCGACGTGATCTTCATCGCTGTGGGCACCCCGCCTGACGAAGATGGCTCGGCCGACCTGCAATACGTGCTGGCGGTAGCTACCGAAATTGGCCGCCTCATGACGCGGGACAAGATCGTCGTGACCAAGTCGACCGTGCCGGTGGGCACGTCGGACAAAGTGCGCGCAGCGGCCCAGGCAGCCCTGGATGCGCGGGGCTCGGCATTGAAGGTGCTGATTGCATCGAACCCGGAGTTCCTGAAGGAAGGTGCGGCGGTGGGCGACTTCATGAAGCCCGACCGCATCGTCGTGGGCACCGATTCCGATGAGGTGAAGGCGGCGATGCTGGACCTCTACGCCCCCTTCAACCGCAATTCCGACCGCATGATCTTCATGGACATCCGCTCCGCCGAGCTGACCAAGTACGCAGCCAACGCGATGCTGGCCACCAAGATCAGCTTCATGAACGAAATCGCCAACCTGGCCGAGATTCTGGGCGCCGACATCGAGCATGTGCGCCACGGCATCGGCTCCGACCCGCGCATTGGCTATCAGTTCATCTATCCGGGCATCGGCTACGGCGGCTCGTGCTTTCCGAAAGACGTGCGCGCCCTGAGCCAGACGGCCGCGAGCCTGGGGCGCGAAATGCACATCCTCAACGCGGTGGACGCGGTGAACACGGCGCAGAAGTCGCGCCTGGTGGAGCTGGTGCGGCGGCACTATGGCACAACTCTGAAGGGCAAAACCTTCGCCCTCTGGGGCCTGTCCTTCAAGCCCAAAACCGACGACATGCGCGAAGCCCCCAGCCGCGTCATCATCGAAGCCCTGTGGGCAGCCGGCGCACAGGTGCAGGCCTATGACCCGGAAGCCATGCAGGAAGTGGAACGCCTTTACGGGCATCGGACGGACTTGCGTCTGGTGGGCACCCGCGATGCGGCACTGACGGGCGCAGACGCCCTGATCATCTGCACCGAGTGGCAGCATTTTCGCGCGGCAGACTTCGAGCACCTGGCCCAGATGCTGCGCGACAAGGTGATCTTCGATGGCCGCAACATGTACGACCCGGCCAAGGTGGCCGCGCGCGGACTGACCTACTACGCCATCGGACGCGGGGCGTCGGTGCAGAGGGGGTGAGAAAGACGTTACTGCTGCCAGGGATTGATCAACTGAACCGCCAGTCCTGCAAAATCCCGAGTATTGCGCGTTACCAGAGCAGTGCCATGAACGACAGCCGTAGCCGCAAGCATTGCGTCTCTTTCGGGCCGAGGGTCTGGCACATGCAGCGAAGCACACGTCATTGCCACATCAAGGTCGATATTCAAAATGCGGCCTGCGAACGCCGGTAACAGAATAGTATTCAGCCAGACTCGCAAGTGTTCGGACTGCCTTTTGTCGCGGCGTTCCAGCAGCCTGATGCCCCACTCGATCTCCATGACGGAAATGACCGACAAGCGCAACGCCTGAACAGGAACAGTCGCCGCCCAGGCAAGCACCTTCGGGTCAGCCTTTCCGGTTGACGCCTTGCGCAGTTCAGACACTACGTTTGAATCAAGCAGGTACAACAGATTCGCCACAAGGCCTCCTTGCCTTACAGGTCTGCGGGTCTGAGAAAGTTATCGGGCAATCGAGGAATTTCGAAGTCCATATCCTGCCCCTCTGGCATCGCCAACAACTCGACGATATTGCACCCCTCTACTTCTCGACCGGCGAGGCGTTGATATTC
>CAISYX010000048.1 GCA_903889815.1 uncultured Gammaproteobacteria bacterium | reverse complement strand
TCACATGAGACATGATCAGGCGGTTACTCAGTAAATTGAAAGTTGTGAGACTCAGCACAGCAGCGATTGTGGGCAACGCAGTTGATAGGAAGAATGGCAGGGTGCTAGCAAAACCGGAATTTCTCTTGAATGTTGACTGCGCTTAAAAACTGAGCCACTAATGCGCTAATTTCGCTCCAAATTTGAGCCACGTTATCCACCTATGCTGCTTTATTTTTAAGCAAGGGTGGTCAGGAGTGATTAACGTGGGAACCCTCAGCAAACTCAGACGCATGGTCTTACGTGAGAACGTATCCGTGCGCGAAGCGGCCAGACGGCTGCGCATCTCTAGAAACACCGCAAAACGCTGGCTGGCTCAGCCAGAAATGGTCGAGCCCATCTACCCCAAGCGTGTGGCAGCCCAGCGGCTGATCGATGCCTATTCAGAACATCTGCAACTTTGGATCAAGGCCGACAGCCACCGCGGCAAGCGGGAACGGCGCACCGTCAAAGCGTATTACGAAGCCATCCGGGCCATGGGCTACAGCGGTGGCGTGACCCAGGTTTACCTGTATTGCCGTGCCTTCAAGCAGTCCATGGACAACGCCCCCAGGCATGCCGGATTTGTGCCGCTGAGCTTTGAGCTCGGTGAAGCCTTCCAATTTGACTGGAGCTGCGAATATGCCGTCATTGGGGGATTGCGCAGACGACTTGAAGTGGCCCACACCAAGCTTGCTGCCAGCCGGGCTTATGTGCTGGTGGCCTACTTCACACAGTCACACGAAATGCTGTTCGACGCCCACACCCGTGCCTTTACGGTTCTGGGTGGTGTGCCCAAGCGCGGTATCTACGACAACATGCGCACCGCTGTAGACAAAGTGGGCAAAGGTAAGGAGCGCAGCGTCAACGCCCGGTTTGAGTCCATGACCGGGCACTACCTGTTCGAGGCTGAATTCTGCAACCGCGCGGCTGGCTGGGAGAAGGGCCGGGTGGAGAAGAATGTGCAGGACAGACGTCGCCACATCTGGCGCGAAGCGGCAGAGAAACGCTGGTCCAGCCTGGCCGAGCTCAATGCTTGGCTGGTGCAGGCCTGCCAGGACAGTTGGAGCGAACTGACCCACCCCGACTGGCCGGAACTGACGGTGGCCGACGTGTTGCAGGATGAGCGCACGCGTCTGATGCAACTGCCCAAACCGTTTGATGGCTATGTCGAGCAGCCCGCCCGTGTCACGGCCACATCGCTGATTCACTTCCAGCGCAACCGCTACAGCGTGCCGTGCGAATGGGTGAACTCTGTGGTTAGCCTGCGCGCCTATCCCGAATTCCTGCGGGTGGTCAGCGTGCATGGCGAGGTAGTCGACTTGGTGCGCAGTTTCGAGCGCGATCAAACCTTCTACGACTGGCAGCACTACATCAGCCTGATCGAGCGCAAACCCGGCGCACTGCGCAACGGAGCACCCTTCAAGACCATGCCCGAGCCCTTGCAGGAGTTGCAACGCCAGTTACTCAAGAATCCCGGTGGGGACCGGGTGATGGCGCAAGTGCTGAGTGCGGTGCCACTGCACGGATTGGATCCCGTGCTGGCCGCAGTACAGATTGCCTTGCAGGCGGGGCGTGTCAGCGCCGAACATGTTCTCAACACCCTGGCCCAT
>CAISYX010000047.1 GCA_903889815.1 uncultured Gammaproteobacteria bacterium | reverse complement strand
TCGCGACAGAGGGAACTTCGTGATACATGTTGAATATCTCGCCCTCGTCCATGGCCAGTGACTCGATGCAGTACTGGTAGGCGTGGGTGTGGATCGCTTCCTCGAAGGCCTGACGCAGGATGTACTGGCGACATTCGGGGTTGGTGATCAGGCGGTACACGGCCAGCACCAGATTGTTGGCGACCAGCGAATCGGCCGTGGCAAAGAAGCCCAGGCTGCGCTTGACGATCATTCGCTCATCATCCGTCAGCCCTGCCTTGCCTTTCCACAGGGCGATGTCCGCATTCATGTTCACTTCCTGCGGCATCCAGTGGTTGGCACAACCGTCCAGATATTTCTGCCATGCCCAGTCGTACTTGAAGGGCACCAGCTGGTTCAGGTCGGCGCGGCAATTGATCATGCGCTTGTCGTCCACCTTCACACGCTGTGCTGACTCTTCCAGTTCCTGCAGACCGACATTGATGTCGAGCGTTTCCAGCGTCTGGATGGCACGTTGCAGCGGATCTGCGGCTTCGCTGACAGGTGTGGCCAATACTGGTGCGGGCGCCGGCGCAGCGGCGGCCGCAGCTGCAGCCTGCAGCAACGCGGCCTGTGCGCGCTCTGTCACTGCCTGAGCAGCACTGACACGGGCTTCTTCGGCCTGAATCTGTGCCCGCGCCTGTGCTTCGGCAGCAGCATTTCTGGCGGGTGCCATTGTGGAGGGGCTTTCCTCCAGATCAAACTCTTCCCATGACAACATGATTCTTTCCTCTTCTTCTTTCCAAGACTATGTCTGTTGGTGGTTCACGCACCCGGCCTTATTGGCAGGCTTCGCAATCCGGGTCATCAATCGAGCAGGCCTTCGGCACGTCCGCCGGATCTTCTTCCACCATCTTGCTTGACACCGCATTCAGGGTGCTGTTGGAGATCGTGGACTTCTCCGTGGACGTGGCGGCCAGGGCACGCAGGTAATAGGTCGTCTTGAGTCCGCGCAGCCAGGCCATGCGGTAAGTGACGTCCAGTTTCTTGCCATTCGCCCCTGCAATGTAGAGGTTCAAGGACTGCGCCTGGTCGATCCACTTCTGACGACGACTGGCTGCATCCACCAGCCAGCGGGGATCAATCTCGAAGGCCGTGGCGTAAAGCACCTTCAGGTGCTGTGGAATGCGATCGATCGGGCTTACGCTGCCTTCGTAATATTTCAGGTCGTTGGCCATCACGCTGTCCCACAGGTCCAGTGCCTTGAGATCGCGCACCAGGTAGGGGTTCACCACGGTGAACTCGCCGGACAGGTTCGATTTGACGTACAGGTTCTGATACGTCGGTTCGATGGACTGTGACACGCCGCTGATGTTGGCGATGGTGGCCGTCGGCGCGATGGCCAGCACATTGGAGTTACGCATGCCGACCTGCTGGATGCGGGCGCGCAGGGCGTCCCAGTCCATGGTCTGGCTCATGTTCACGTCCAGGAACTCTTCACCGCGCTCTTTGGCCAGCATCTGCAGCGAGTCGATCGGCAGAATGCCGCGGTCCCACAGGGAGCCCTTGTAGCTCTGATAAGCCCCGCGCTCCTGTGCCAGGTCACTGGAGGCCTGGATGGCGTAATAGCTGATGGCTTCCATGGACGTGTCGGCGAATTCCACAGCGCGCTCGGAGGCGTAGGGAATCTTCAGCTCGTAGAGCGCGTCCTGGAAACCCATGATGCCCATGCCGATCGGGCGGTGCTTCAGGTTGGAGTTCTTCGCCTGCTCCACGGAGTAGTAATTGATGTCGATGACGTTGTCGAGCATGCGCACGGCTGTCTTGATGGTGCGCTGCAGCTTGTCGTGATCCAGTCCGCCGGTTTCGGTGACATGGTTGACCATGTTCACGGAGCCCAGATTGCACACTGCCACTTCGTCCTTGCTGGTGTTCAGCGTGATCTCGGTGCACAGGTTGGACGAATGGATGGTGCCTGCGTGCTGCTGCGGTGAGCGCACGTTGCACGCGTCCTTGAAGGTGATCCATGGATGACCTGTCTCGAACAGCATGGACAGCATCTTGCGCCAGAGGTCCTTGGCCTTCACGGTCTTGTAGACTTCGATCTTACCAAGCGCCGCCAGCCGCTCGTACTCGGCATAGGCGGTCTCGAACGCGCGGCCATGCAGGTCATGCAGGTCTGGCACATTGTTCGGGGAGAACAGCGTCCAATCGCCATCTTCGAAGACACGTTTCATGAACAGGTCGGGAATCCAGTTGGCGGTGTTCATGTCGT
>CAISYX010000046.1 GCA_903889815.1 uncultured Gammaproteobacteria bacterium | reverse complement strand
TGATGAGCGCGGCCTTCAGGATGCTCCGGAAATGGCTGCCCGGCTCAAAGCACGCGGGGTCAGTGTCGATCTGGTGGTCAGCAGTCCTGCGCTGCGGGCATTGAGCACCGCGCGCATCGTTTGTGACGTTCTGGGAAAGGGGCAGGCCTGCATTCTGGAGAATCGGCAGATCTATCTTGCTGGCAGCCCCAAACTGCAACAGCTCATCAGTTTTTTCGATGAGACGGCAGAGAGCGCCATGCTCGTGGCACACAACCCGGCACTCACCGATCTCGCCAATGATCTGGCCCGTGCTGGTATCGAGAATATCCCCACATGCGGTCTCGTGGCTTTGTCATTGCCCATTGAACACTGGGCAGAGCTGCAGCCGGGTATCGCCACACTGTTAAGTTTTGAATACCCTGAAAATCCCGTCTAGATCTGCGCTACCAGGAGCGCCATGAAAGTACTGATCGCCGTGCTTGTTTCTCTGCCTCTTCTAAGTGCCTGTGCCGCGACGGAGCGCACACGCACAGAGGAGACTATCTGGCTATCGCCTCTGCATGTCGAGCACGCTCTGGTGGGCCAGCTCTGGGACGCGAGGGCGGGTTCCGTGATCACTCAGAGGCAGCTCTTGACGGTTCTCAGGGAATCTCGCGTCGTGATCCTGGGCGAAAAGCACGACAATCCCGACCACCATGCCATTCAGCGCGAAATCCTCGCCGAATTGGGCGCCTCCGGCGATCTGACGGCTGTGAGTTTCGAGATGCTTGATTCCAGTCAGCAGGCTGCGCTCGATACCCTGGCGGAGGTCGACCTTGGTTCGGAAAGTGCCGTCAGGACCCATCTGCAGTGGGACGAAGAAGGATGGGACTGGGATCTCTACGGTCCGCTTGTCATGGATGCCGCCCGTGCGGGCGTAACACTGCGCGCTGCCAACATCAGCACGGACGAGATGATGGCGGTGTATGGCTCAGAGCTTCCGGAAGAAGTAGCCGCGGCACTGGGCGCTGCCCAGCTTGCAAAGCTGCACACCGAGATTGACGAGAGTCACTGCGGGATGCTGCCCGAAAGTCAGTTCCCGGCCATGGTGCGCGTGCAGCAGGCAAGGGATGCCAGCATGGCCAAGAGCATCGATGCGAGCGCGCAGGGCACTCATGCCCTGATTGCAGGCAATTTCCACGCACGGCGCGATCTGGGCGTTGCGAACTATCTGCCGGATGACGCTGGTCCGATCGTCAGCGTGGGGATCCTCGAAGTCGATCCCGATATGCAGAACCCCCAGGACTATCTGCAGGCGTTCTCGGACGTGCTGCCCTATGACTACCTGTGGTTCACTCCAGCAGTGTCCGCCGAGGATTACTGTGCGTCACTGCGCGAAGGGCGCGAGCAGACTGCGTTCAATGCGTCAGCGAGTAGATCAGATAATTGATGCCCAGCTGGTAGGCAAGATTGGCATAGCGAGTCGGATAACTCGGGTCATAGGTGTGCTCCCAGCCATCGCCCATATCTGAGTTCCAGTTGATCAACACCATCACGCGCCCGGCGTCGTCCAGAATTGCATGGTTGGTCGCCCGGTCCACATCTTGCTCGGGATAATTCTCCGGGTTGCCGATGACCGGAATCATCTGCGGGCCGTCGATGTCGTAGTAGCTGCGAAATACTTCGTGATCCGGCGGCAGCTCGATGATCTGCCGGTCCGGGAATACTTCGGTGAATGCGCGATAAAAATTGTCCCACTGCCGCGTGCCCCAGAAATCATCGATCAGCAGAAATCCTCCTCTGAGCAGATATTCCCGCATGTTCTCCTGTTCTGCAGGGGTGAACCACGGACCGCCATTGCGCCCCATCTCCAATGCATACAGGAACGGGTAGTCGAAAATCTCTTCGTCATCGAAGCGCAGCACGATTGGTTCGCGCATGACGCGCACATTGGTCAGTCGGGACACACCGCGCAGAAAGTTCGAATCGGCGCTGGGGAAGTCCGTGCGCCAGGTGCCGGAGCGAAAGCCATCGTTGTAAAAATTGTCATATTGCAGCCGCACGAACGCGAATTCACCGGCAACGTCCTGCGTGTCCATCACGAAAGGGTCGATCAGAGGCTGCGCCGCGCTGTGGCCAGAAAGCAGCATCAGCACGCCTGCCGCCAATGACAGGGCGCTGGGTTTCGTGCGATTGTCGAGGGGGGCTTTGTCCGACATGCGACGTTCCGGATCAAGGAGTCAGAGTCGTTAAGCTACCCTTCGGCAGCCGCAATGACAATCAGAACAAGCAAGACAGCTGCGTTCTGGCAGACCCCGCCGGTCACCTTGCCTGGCGGAACGCGTGAAGGCTTCTGTGTTGTCAGATTGACAGCACCAGACCGTAGTGACAGCATGCTGCCTATACGGGTTATTTGAATGCAGGAGGCTGCCATGGCTCATTCCCCGAAACGCAAGCTTTTTCTGGACCTGGTTCTTTCTCTCTTTCGACTGAATGGTCTGCTGGTATCTGAAGGTGACCGCATGGCTGAAGCCCTCGGTCTGACCAGCGCGCGCTGGAAAGTCATCGGTGTCGTGGCGCTGGCACATTCCGGAATGACGGTTCCGGGTATCGCCCGGGTTCTGGGGCAGTCCCGGCAGGCTGTCCAGCGTATCTGCGATGTGATGGAGCAGGACGGGCTGCTGCGGTATCAGCACAATCCTGACCACAAACGCTCTGTCCTGGTGTGTCTCACCGACTCCGGGCAGGACGCCTACAAGGCATTGCGCAGCGTGCAAGATCCCTGGGCGATCGAAAGTACTGACGACGTGCCAGTGGAAGAGCTGGAAACAGCGCTGCAGCTGGTGCGTCGCCTGATCCACAAATTCGACCACTGAGTGTTTGACACCCCCACCCGGTGTCTGTCTCCCGCCAAACAGAGGAAATCCCGTGCAAAGATCCCTATGGCTGGCCCGCCTGCCCCGCAGGCTTTACACCGCCGCACAAGTGCGCGAGCTCGACCGCCAGGCAATCGAGGACTGCGGTATTCCGGGCATCGAGCTGATGTCGCGAGCGGCTGCCGCGCTTCTGACGCATGTGCAGACACGCTGGCCGCATGTTCGGCGACTTCTGGTGTTCACAGGCTCTGGCAACAACGCGGGCGATGGCTACCAGCTTGCTGCGCTGGCCTGCGCCGAGGGCTTGCGTGCTGACGTGATCGAGATCGGGGACAAGACAAAACTGGGGGCGGACGCGTCCAGCGCCCGCGCGCAAGCACTGAGCAGCGGGGCAATTTGCGAGGCCCACGGTATGCAGGCTGGTGTGTTGACAAGAGATATCAATGCCGATACTGTCGTTGTCGATGCCTTGCTTGGAATCGGCCTGAGTGGCGCGTTGCGTCCTGCATACAAGCTCGCCGTGCAGTTCATGAATACATTGACGGTCCCCGTTGTGGCGGTCGACCTGCCCTCCGGCGTGTGTCCCGATACGGGCGCCGTTCAAGACGAGGCGGTGCGTGCCACCTTGACAGTATGCTTCATCGCTCTCAAACAGGGGCTGCTGACGGCGCAGGGGCCAGAGCATGCTGGCGAGATCGTGGTGGAAGATCTCGCGATTCCCCAGCGTGTGTTGACAGGACCTGTGGCAGCGAGTCCTGCCAGCGTGCGCATCGACATTCACACGGAATCTCCGCTTTTGCAGCCCAGGCCCCTTGGAGCCCACAAGGGGCATGACGGCCACGTGCTGGTGATTGGTGGCGACACAGGGTTCGGTGGAGCAGCGCTGATGGCTGCCGAAGCCGCCTGTCGCGCCGGCGCCGGGACAGTGAGCCTGTTGACTCGGGCAGCGCATGTTGATGCCGCGCTGGCAAGGCGGCCGGAAATCATGGTGCAGGCACTGGAGACGCTTGAAGCCGGTGACTGGCAGGGGCTGGAGCGCCGTGTTCAGAATGCAGGGGCGGTCGTCATTGGGCCTGGTCTGGGCAGATCAGCATGGTCTCGTTTGCTGCTGCAAAAAGTGTTGAGGGCGGCAGGCAATCGTACGCCCCTTGTGCTGGACGCGGATGCACTCAATCTCTAGTCCGCGAATGTTCAGGAGCGGCAGGCCACGACGCCGCAGGGAACTCCTCTGAGCGGAGTACGCCAGCGTCAGTGGGTGCTTACCCCTCACCCAGGAGAGGCGGCGCGAATGCTTGGTGTTACAACGCAGGAAATTCAGACTGATCGCTTCGACTCAGTGAGGCAACTGCAGAGGCAGTGGGGTGGCGTATGCCTGTTGAAAGGGCTTGGCAGTCTGGTCTGTCATGACAGCGCTGGCAGGCAGGAAGTGGCCCTTTGTACAGAGGGCAATCCCGGCATGGCTTCCGGAGGGATGGGAGATGTGCTGAGTGGACTCGTCGGTGCGTTGCTGGCGCAAGGCCTTGCGGCGCCAGCAGCCCTGCGTCTGGCCGTGTGTCTGCATGGTGAAGCGGCGGACCTGGCTGCAGCGCAGGATGGTGAGCGAGGTCTGCTTGCGACGGACTTGCTGCCCCATGTCCGGCATTTGATCAACAAACGCTGAGGAGGCGCCATGAACGGATCTACATGCTACCTGGCCGACGAGGAGGCGACCATTGCAATGGGGCGACTGCTGGCCCTGGTGACCAGCGTCCCTGCAGCGGATAGCAGCCAGCAGCGCAGGTGTACTGGTGGGCGTCTTTTCCTTTCCGGCGATCTCGGGGCAGGAAAAACCACCTTGACCAGGGGCTTGTTGCGTGGCTTCGGCCATCAGGGTGCGGTCAAAAGTCCCACCTATACTTTGGTGGAACCTTATGAAGAGCAAAGGTATTCGATCTATCACTTCGACCTTTATCGCATAAACACCCCGGAAGAAGTTGAATTTCTTGGAGTTTTGGAATATTTTGATGCCGTGAATCTATGCGTGGTGGAATGGGCGGAAAAGGGCAGGGGGTTTTTACCTGCGCCAGACCTCGAACTTGTTCTTGAAAATGAGGGCTCCGGGCGGCGGATTCACTGGCATGCGCGCTCGGACAAAGGCGTCGATATGGCGCGCCGACTGACTGAAATGACTGCAACATGGAACGCTGGACCTTGATGGCACAGACGCTTTTTGGCATACGCAACCGCGCACTCTTTGCGACTTCCAGTCGTCGCGGAGTCGGCCGCGTGCTCATGGCTGCGGTTTTGCTTGCCTGTCTGCCTGCTGCACCTGTGGGCGCTGCAGAAGTCGAAGACGTCCGTCTGTGGAGCGCTCCGGACTATACTCGAGTCGTTCTGGACATGGATGAACTGTCCCAGTACAGCGTGTTTGCGCTTGAAAATCCGGCCCGCATCGTGATCGACATCCGCAACTCGCGGGTCAGCGCCAACCTTTCTGCTCTGGATTTCAAGGACAGCCCTGTCACCGGCATACGCAGTGCCGTGCGCAACGAAACCGATGTGCGCCTGGTGCTTGATCTTGCCCGAACCGTCAATCCAAGCAGCTTCACACTGGAAGCCAACGCCGACAACAAGGACCGGCTGGTAGTGGACCTCTACGAAGCAGGGCAGGCGCCTGCTGTTGCACAGACGGTAGAGGCGCCGCAGGCCCCCGTGTCTGCGCAGCGCGACATCATTGTGGCGATTGACGCCGGACATGGCGGCGAAGATCCGGGCGCACTGGCCTATGACCGCAAGGTTCGCGAGAAGGACGTGGCGCTGGCCATTTCCCGGGCGATTTACGATCGACTACTCACCGTGCCCGGTTTCCAGCCAGTGATGGTGCGCGACGGGGATTATTCGGTGCAGTTGCAGCGCCGACCGCAGATTGCCCGGCAGCAGCGCGCGGATATATTCCTGTCCATCCATGCGGACTCTTACAGCACCTCCCGCGCAGAAGGCGTCACCGTCTATGCGCTTTCCGAGAAAATCGCCGAAGACGAAAATTCCCGCCGCGTTGCGGAGAAGGAGAACAGCGCGGATCTGCTGGGCGGTGTAGCGGGAGACACCAGTCTGCGCAATATAGAAGACGACCTGGCCCGCACCCTGCTGGATCTGTCCATGGCGTGGAGCATTGAACAGAGCATCGCTGCTGGCGGTCATATTCTGGATTCCCTGAAAGGCGTGGCAACCCTGCGGCGTAACAAGACACAGCAGGGCAATCTCTGGGTGCTGCGTTCACCTGACATTCCGTCGCTGCTCATCGAAACGGGCTATCTGTCCAACCCGGACGAGGCACGCAAACTCAACTCTTCCAGTTATCAGCGCCGCCTGGCAGACGGAATCGTGCAAGGGGTGATGCGCTACTTTGTCGCCAGCCCGCCCGAGGACACGCTGCTGGCCTGGCAGAAGGCCAACAACATCAAGCCAGACTTTGGTCAGAGTCGCGCCGTCGCCAGCAGCGGCAGTATTGGCGGCACACATGTGGTCGGTCGCGGCGACAGTCTGTCGGTGATCGCGCAACGCAATGGCGTCACGACCCGGGAGCTGCGGGAGCACAACAGCCTCAGAAATGACGTCATACATGTCGGGCAGGAGTTGCGAATTCCTGGTGGCTTTTCCCTGCCGGATGCACCGGAGGTGCAGCACAAGGCAGAGCGGGGTGATACTCTCTCGGGCATTGCGGCACGTTACCGTGTCAGTCTGTCCAGCCTGCGCGCCGCCAATGACCTGCGCAACGATGTCATTCACGTAGGGCAGGTTCTGACGATTCCCGCTCCCTGAGCGAATTTCCGGCCTGCGGCCTGCGACTCTCAATGAAACGAATTGCTCTACTCAGCCAGCGCCTTGCCAATCAGATTGCAGCAGGTGAAGTCGTCGAACGTCCTGCTTCCGTGGTCAAGGAGCTATTGGAAAACTGTCTGGATGCCGGTGCTGATCGCGTCGAGATCGATGTCGAGCAAGGCGGCGCCAAACTGATCCGCATTCGCGACAACGGCTCCGGAATCGACAAGGATGACCTTGCGCTGGCGCTCAGTCGTCATGCCACCAGCAAGATTGCCAATCTCGATGATCTGGAAAATATCGCGAGCCTGGGCTTTCGTGGCGAGGCGCTGGCGAGCATCTGCTCTGTGTCGCGCCTCGAGCTGGTGTCGCGGGCCAGCAGCGCTGTTGATGACATGGCCTGGCGTGTGGAGGCCGAAGGTCAGGAGATGGCCGCCGCCATTTCACCCGCTGCTCATCCTCGGGGCACGACAGTTGAAGTGCGTGATCTGTTTTTCAACACCCCCGCCCGCAAGAAATTTCTGCGTACCGAAAAAACGGAGTTCGAACGTATTGACGATGTAGTGAAGCGCCTTGCGCTGAGCCGCTTCGATGTCAGTTTCATGCTGCGACACAATCAGCGCGCCGTTCATCATCTGCAGGCGGCGCAGTCCATGCAGGAAATGCAGCGCCGCGTCGCGCTGGTGTGCGGTCCGGCTTTTGTCGAAAACTCTCTGCATGTGGACGTCGAGGCTGCTGGACTGCGCCTCTGGGGCTGGGTCAGTCTTCCAACCTTCTCGCGCAGCCAGGCGGATCTGCAGTACTTCTACGTGAACGGCCGCATCATTCGCGACAAGCTGGTCAGTCACGCCGTCAAGCAGGCTTACCAGGACGTCCTGTTTCATGGCCGTCACCCTGCTTTCGTCCTGTATCTTGAGCTGCAGCCGGCGCTTGTGGACGTGAATGTGCATCCAACCAAACATGAAGTGCGCTTTCGTGACGGTCGGCTGGTACACGACTTTCTGTTTCGCGCCTTGCACAAGGCCCTGGCAGAGCAGCGTCCGCAGGACCGGCTGGCGACGGGTGTCTCGCTATCATCGGACAATTCCGGTACGGACTCCTGGGCGCCACGTGCCCCCGTTTTCGGCAATGCAGATGCTGTGCAGAACCGCATGCAATTCGGCGCACCAGAGACAGGGATTTCCGCGACCTCGCAATGGAGCTCTTCAGGTGCATGGTCGGCGCCGGCCTCAGCAAGGCAAGTGGCTGATCAGCTCGCGATTTACACAGCGCTGCAGAAAGATGATGACGTGCCCCCTTTGGGATTTGCCATTGCACAGTTGCACGGTATCTACATTCTTGCTCAGAACCGGCAGGGACTGATCATCGTGGACATGCATGCCGCCCATGAGCGCATTACTTATGAGCACATGAAAGCGGCGGTGCAGCACGAAGGCATTCGCGCACAGCCATTGCTGGTGCCAGTGTCCATTGCCGTGAGTCAGGCGGAGGCTGAATGTGCGGAACATCAGGCCGGGGCATTGCTTGCGCTTGGGCTGGGCGTGGAGAGGGTTGCCACAGAGTCCATTGTCGTGCGTCAGGTGCCCACCATTCTTGCGGGTGCCGATATCGAGCAGCTGGTGCGCGATGTACTCGCCGATGTCCTGGAGCATGGCAGCAGCGAACGCATCCGGAATCATCAGGACGAACTGCTTGCCACGATGGCGTGTCATGGGTCCGTGCGCGCCAACAGACAGCTCAGCATCGTCGAGATGAATGCGCTGTTGCGAGACATGGAGAGAACGGAGCGCAGTGGTCAGTGCAATCACGGACGTCCAACCTGGGTGCTGCAGAGCATGGACAAGCTGGACAAACTATTCCTGCGGGGGCAGTAGGCTGGCTCCATGAACGATGCCATTCAACAGGAGCGCTGCCCTGCAATCTGTCTGCTGGGGCCCACAGCCTCGGGCAAGACCGCGCTGGCCATCGAAATTGTCAGGCGCCTTCCTTGTGAAATCATCAGCGTTGATTCTGCGCAGATTTATCGGGGAATGGACATTGGAACTGGCAAGCCCGACTCAGCAACGCTTGCCGTGGCACCCCATCGTCTCCTGGATTTTCTTGACCCTGCGCTGGCCTACTCGGCATCGCAATTCCGCAGCGATGCCCTCCGTGAGATGGCGGACATACGGCGCAGTGGCAGAATTCCGCTGCTTGTGGGCGGCACCATGCTGTATTTCAAAGCGCTGCGCGACGGTCTGGCACAGATGCCTGCTGCAGATGCTGAAGTCAGGCAGCGCATTGGTGTCCTGGCACTTTCCAGAGGCTGGGCGCATGTGCACGATCAGCTTCGAGAGGTAGATCCGGAATCTGCGGAGCGCATTCACCCCAATGATCCCCAGCGTCTGCAGCGAGCACTGGAAGTATTCCTGGTTTCCGGCAGATCAATGACCCAGTGGCACCAGGAGAGTCGCGCAGACTCACGACATTCCGACATTCCTTTCGACTTGCATTTTCTTTCAATCCAGCCGGGATCGCGCGGCGTACTTCATGACAGGATAGCGACCCGGTTCCTGCAGATGATCGCTGATGGACTGGTGGCAGAGGTAGAAAAACTGCGCGCGCGCGGCGATCTTGCACTCGCTCTGCCATCGATGAGAGCGGTGGGTTATCGCCAGGTATGGCAGTACATCGAGGGTGAATTGAGCTTTGATGGCATGGTGGAACAAGGTATCATCGCCACGAGGCAACTGGCAAAAAGGCAGATAACGTGGCTGCGCAGCTGGGAAAATTTGCGTGATTTGGACAGCGAAAACCCGGAGACTCTCGAGCTGGTCTTGAAGTTTGTTGATCGGATCTCAATATAGAAGCTGTTTGAACGCAAACCGCTGGGGCTTCCAGCTTTTATCCAAAAACCAAGGAGAAAGTAAATGTCAAAAGGGCATTCTCTACAAGACCCTTTCTTGAACGTGCTTCGCAAGGAGCGAATCCCCGTATCCATTTATCTGGTCAGCGGCATTAAGTTGCAGGGGCAGATAGAATCCTTCGACCAGTTCGTGATACTGCTGAAGAATGCAGTAAATCAGATGGTTTACAAACACGCGATTTCCACAGTAGTCCCCGCCCGCTCGGTCAAGATTCCGACACAGGGCTCAGGCGATATGCCAGCGGACGAAGAGGAAGAGGCGCCAGGGAATGTAGCCTGACCTGAGGTGCATTGTTGTTCTTTGAAAGACCCGATGGCGGTGAAACCGCAGTCCTCGTGCATATTGATCTGGAAGCGGAACAGGATCAGGAGGACCCTTTGGAATTCGAGGAGCTGGCGCGATCCGCAGGCGCTGTTCCCGTGTTATTCATTAAAGGCAGTCGCAAGAAGCCCGATGCAGGGCATTTCGTCGGATCAGGAAAGCTGGACGAAATCGCCGCTGCTGTGAAGGAGCATCAGGCAGAGCTCGTCTTGTTCAACCATTCCCTGAGTCCGAGCCAGGAGCGCAATCTGGAAAAGCACCTGCAATGCAGAGTGCTGGATCGGACTGGGCTCATTCTGGATATTTTCGCCCAGCGAGCCCGCAGTTATGAGGGAAAGCTGCAAGTGGAGCTTGCCCAGCTTGAGCACACTGTCACCCGACTCAAGCGCGGGTGGACACACCTCGACCGGCAGAAGGGCGGTATCGGTCTTCGTGGAGCAGGTGAAACGCAGCTTGAACTTGACCAGCGCATGATTCGGCAGCGCATCAAGAACATCAACAAAGGGCTTGAGAAGGTTCGTGCTCAACGAGAACAGGGACGCCGGTCCCGAAGTCGGGCCGACATTCCCACAATTTCCCTGGTCGGGTATACGAATGCTGGCAAGTCCTCGCTGTTCAACGCCATGGCTGGCGCAGAGACCTACGCCGCCGATCAGTTGTTTGCGACGCTGGATTCCACGTTGCGTCGCATTCAACTACCCAGTTTCGGAGCTGCAATTCTCGCTGACACAGTAGGGTTCATCAGTCACCTTCCTCACAAACTTGTTGAGGCCTTTCGTGCCACACTGGAAGAGACGACCCGTGCCGATCTGCTCTTGCACGTAATCGATGCCGCCAATGAGCATCCCGAGTTTTTCACGGAACAAGTCAACGAGGTTCTTGAAGAGATTGGTGCCGCACAATTGCAGTGCCTGCTGGTGTATAACAAGATTGATCTGCTCCCCGATCGGGAACCTGTTCTTGAAAGAGACCAGGGCGGCAAACCGGTCAGAATATGGCTTTCGGCGCGCACAGGTGCGGGTATGCCACTTCTGCTGCAAGCGATCAGCGAGTTGCTCGGTCAAGACGTCGTCGAACGCCGAATTGAATTGCGTCCAGAGCAAGGGCGTTTGCGCGCTCGACTTTATGCCCGTGGCGCGGTGCATCACGAAGACGTCAATCCTGACGGGATGGTCTCACTGGCAATAAGACTTCCGCGAAGCGATCTTGACAGGCTCCTCGAGGACGAGGGGCTCGCCCCACAGGCCGGCGGGTAAAAAGCTGGGTTAATCAACAATAATTCGTTAAAATCACCCCCGAATTTTTGGGGTATGGAGAAGCCGATGGCTTGGAATGAACCTGGAAACAAAGGCAATGGGAACGATCCCTGGGGCGGAGGTGGCCGCGGGGGTGGTGATCAGGGTCCTCCCGATCTTGATGAGGTCATCAAGAAGGTTTCCCGCAAACTGAACAGTCTTTTCGGAGGCAAATCCGGAGGGACTCCCGCTGGTGGCGGTGGTGGCGGCAGTGCCCCTGGCGTGTCCGCCGGGTTGCTGGGCGCAGCACTCGCGGTAGTTGTTGTCATTTGGGCGGCAATGGGGTTTTACACCATCGACGAATCGGAACGCGGCGTGGTGATGCGCTTTGGCGCGTTGCGAAGCGAGGTCGTCATGCCGGGCTTGAGCTGGAATCCGCCCATCATTGATACGGTTCAGAAGGTCAACGTGACTCGCGTGAATACCCGCTCCTACGCACGAGACATGTTGACTACCGATGAGAACATCGTGAACGTCTCCATTGACGTCCAGTATCTCATTGAGGATCCGGTAAAATTTGTGGTCGTGGTGCGTGATCCTGAAGTCAGTCTGGACCACGCTGCTGAATCCGCTATTCGTCATGTGGTGGGGGGTACGACGATGGATCGCGTCCTGACCCAGGGTCGTGCTGATGTGGCCGCCGAAGTCAGAGATCGATTGCAGCGCTACATGGCCAGCTACGATTCCGGCATCCTGATCCAGCAAGTGACCGTGCGCAACGCGCAGCCGCCCGATGCGGTACAGGGGGCCTTCGACGATGTCATCAAAGCACGTGAGGATGAGCAGCGCGTGCAGAACGAGGCGCTGGCATATGCCAATCGGGTCGTTCCGGTGGCTCGCGGTGAGGCACAGCGCATCATTGAGCAGGCCAATGCTTATCGCGACCAGGTAGTTGCCCGGGCAGAAGGTGAGGCCGCGCGCTTTGAGCAATTGCTGACCGAATACGAGAAGGCCCCGGAAGTGACGCGTGAGCGTCTTTACATTGACGCCATGCAGGCGGTCATGAGCAACAGCAGCAAGGTCCTGATCGATGTGGAAGGTGGCAACAACATGTTCTATCTGCCGCTGGACAAGATCATCGAGCAAAGCACTGCTACATCCGCCAGTGCTGCGGCACAACTGACGCCGCAGCAACTGCGTGAAATTTCTGACCAGGTCACCCGCGAACTCTCAGTCACAGAAGCTGACAGGGCGCGTCTGCAACCGGTTCCCGCACGAGGAGCACGCTGATGAAGAATACATTTGCTGGAATTCTGGTGTTCTTCCTGTTTGTCGCAGGATCTGATGCCGTGTTTGTTGTTCGTGAAACCGAGCGCGCGATCCTGCTGCGATTTGGTGAGATTGTCGATGCCGACCTGGCGCCAGGCCTGCACTTCAAGATGCCATGGGTCAATACCGTGCGCAAATTCGACGGCCGCGTGCTGACGGTGACGGCTGAAGCGCAGCGTTACCTGACTCTCGAGCAGAAGGCGCTGGTGGTGGATTCCTTTGCCAAGTGGCGCATCGTGGATGTCGAGGCTTTCTACACGTCTTCCACGGGTGAAGAGAGCCGCACCAGCAATCTGCTGGCGCAGCGTATCAACGATGGCCTGCGCAACAAGTTCGGTGAGCGCGACCTGCAGGAAGTGGTGTCCGGTCAGCGTGACCTGCTGATGGAGGAGCTCACGCGCGAATTGAATCTCTCCACGGCAGAGGAATACGGTATTGAAGTGATCGATGTGCGTGTAAAGCAGATCGAGCTGCCTCTGGACGTACGCTCTTCCGTATATGAACGAATGACTTCTGAAAGGCAGCGGGAAGCTCAGCAGCTGCGCTCACGCGGCAACGAACTGGCCATCGGCATCGAAGCGGACGCCGATCGTCAGGAAGCGGTTCTCCTGGTTGAGGCGTATCGAGATGCAGAGCGTATCCGCGGCGAGGGTGATGCGATTGCATCGTCCACCTATGCAGCGGCATACTCCAGAAACGAGGAATTCTATTCGTTTACCCGCAGCATCAACTCCTACCAGGAAAGTTTCTCCAACAAGGGTGATGTGCTGCTGGTAGACCCGGACAGCGAATACTTCAAGTACATGCGCGGCAGCACCATAGAGCAGTAATGTTCCGTAAAGGACCAGCAGCAGGCACCCCTGCTGCTGGTCTTTGTCCGTCTGGAGATTGTGCAATTGCGCCGGTCAACAGGCAGGCTCGCCCCACTTTGACAGGATTTGATTCAGGACTCGACAATGACAGCGCGGAATCGATGGTTGCTCCCCGAAGGCGTGGAGGAAATACTGCCCGACGAGGCTTTCAGGCTGGAAACTCTGCGGCGTCGCATTCTGGACTTGTACGCAGGCTGGGGATACGAATTGGTGATCACGCCATTGATCGAATACCTCGATTCCCTCCTGGTTGGTTCGTCCCATGATCTTGACCTGCACACCTTCAAGATTACCGACCAGCTGACAGGACGCATGATGGGCGTCCGTGCCGACATCACTCCGCAGGTGGCACGGATCGACGCCCATTGCCTCGCGCGGCGCAAGGATGCCGGGCACTTGCCTGTGCGCCTGTGCTATGCGGACCATGTTCTGCACACGCTGCCAAGGGGGCTGCTGGCTTCCCGTGTGCCCATCCGCATAGGTGCGGAATTGTTCGGGCACGCTGGCGTAGGTTGCGATATTGAATTGATCTGCCTGATGCAGGAGACACTGTGCGCCGCCACAATCAGCGATGTGCACATTGTGCTTGGACATGTCGGCATCTTCCGAAGCCTCGTGAAGGCGGCTGGCTTGTCGGCTGAAAGCGAGCGTGAATTGTTTGATGCCTTGCAGCGCAAGGCCTTTGAAGAGATCGACCAGCTTCTGGAGAGGCATGTTGCTGATTCAGCAATACGCAGGATGCTGCGCGAACTTTCACGGCTCAGTGGTGATGAAGCTGTGCTGGCTGACGCGCTGCGCCTGTTCGGCAATGCGCCGGAGAGCGTCCGACTTGCGCTGGCCGAACTGGAGCAGATTGTCATTGGCGTGAAGAAGCGACTTCCGGGTGCGTCGCTCGGTTTTGATCTCTGTGAGTTGCGTGGCTATGAATATCACACGGGAATCGTCTTTGCGGCCTACACGCCAGACTATGGCAGAGCGATTGCTCAGGGTGGGCGCTACGACGACATCGGCGCGGCATTCGGCAGCGCGCGTCCCGCTTCGGGATTTGATGCCGATCTCAAAGTGCTCGCTCGACTGAGCAAGGAAGCCTTCGTGCGCCGACAGTCCGTGTCTGCGCCGGCAGACGACGATGCGAAGTTGCAGGAATTGATTGCAGGTCTTCGACATCAAGGTGAGCGCGTACTGGTTGATCTGACTGACAAGTCTCCGCTGGCTGAAGATATCAGGCAACTTGGCTGCGATCGCCGGATTGTTAAGCTGCAGGGCCAGTGGGAATTGCAGAGCACAAAGTGACCGGCGCCTTGCAGCTGCAGAGCGCCTGTCTCCAATGAAGTTTTCAAAGAAGAGAAGATCAAAAATGGGTAGAAGTGTCGTTGTACTGGGTACGCAGTGGGGAGACGAGGGCAAGGGCAAAATCGTGGATCTGCTTACCGAACAGGCTGCAGTCGTCGCACGTTTCCAGGGCGGCCACAATGCGGGGCATACCTTGGTCATCAAGGGCGAGAAGACGGTGCTGCATTTGTTGCCGTCCGGGATCCTTCGCGACAACGTCACCTGCATCATCGGCAACGGCGTTGTGTTGAGCATGGAGGCGTTGATTACAGAGATCAGCCGATTGGAAGAGCGCGGTGTTGTGGTGCGCCCCAAGCTCAAGATCAGCGCATCCTGCCCCCTGATTCTGCCGTCCCACGCGGCTCTGGATCAGGCTCGCGAGAAGCGTCTGGGTAGCGAAAAGATCGGTACTACTGGTCGCGGTATCGGCCCCGCCTATGAAGACAAGGTGGCCCGTCGTGGCATACGCGTTGGCGAGCTCTTCAACGAGGCGCATTTCGCGGCGCGTCTCGAGGAAGTGCTCGAGTACCATAACTTCATGCTCAAGAATTACTATGGCGTCGACACTATCGACTTCGCCAGTACACTGGAAAAGAGCCTTGCGCTGGGTGAGCAGATCAAGCCCATGGTGAGCGACACTATCGAGATTCTGCACTCGCACCGCAAAGCCGATGACAACATTCTGTTCGAAGGAGCCCAGGGCTCACTGCTCGATATCGACCACGGCACCTACCCCTTTGTCACCTCGTCCAATACGACAGCAGGCGGCACGGCTACCGGAAGTGGCTTCGGCCCCTTGTATCTGGACTACGTGCTGGGAATTACCAAGGCCTACACCACACGCGTCGGTTCTGGACCTTTCCCTACGGAGCTGTTTGACAAGACTGGAGCGCACCTTGCAGCCGTAGGCAAGGAGAAAGGTGCGACAACGGGCCGTGATCGTCGCTGTGGCTGGTTTGATGCTGCCGCGGTGCGGCTGGCCATCCGCATCAATTCCGTATCAGGTATATGCCTTACCAAACTTGACGTGCTTGATGGCCTTGAAACAATCAAGGTATGCACCGGATACAAGGGCGTGGATGCGGATACGTCTTCTTCGCTCATGAACATGGACAGCTATCAGAACCTCGAGCCCGTCTATGTCGAGCTGCCGGGCTGGAGCGAGTCCACTGTGGGGATCAAAAGCCTGGACCAGTTGCCTGCAAATGCGCTGGACTATATCCGCTACATCGAGAAGATCATCGAAGCGCCTGTAGACATCATTTCCACCGGTCCGGATCGCGAAGAGACCATCATCCTGCGGCATCCGTTTGCCTGAGCCCTTGGAGGCCATTTAGTGGACGCAGGCGCAATCAACAACTTCTTCTTGATTGGCGCAGTACTGGTAGGCTTCAGTGTTCTGGTGAGTTCGCTTTCTTCGCGACTCGGCATTCCTATCCTGGTCATTTTTCTGGGTGTGGGAATGCTCGCCGGTGAAGATGGAATCGGCGGCATTTTATTTGACGATTACTCCCTCGCGTATCTGGCAAGCAACCTTGCCCTTGCAATCATTCTCCTCGATGGTGGCATGCGCACACGCGTCGCTACGTTTCGCGTTGCACTTGGGCCCGCGTTGTCACTCGCCACAGTCGGTGTCCTCGTCACGGCGGGCCTGACTGGTTACGTTGCTGCATGGCTGTTCGATCTGACGCTAATGCAGGGGTTTCTGATAGGGGCGATTGTAGGATCGACTGATGCGGCTGCCGTGTTCTCGCTGCTTGGCCAGCGCAGCCTGAACGAACGCGTGGGCGCAACGCTGGAGATAGAGTCAGGAAGCAACGACCCGATGGCGGTCTTTCTCACGATCGCCTTCATCGAACTGATTGGATCGGGGCAAACTGGAATCGGAATAGGTTTTCTGATCAGTTTCGTGCAGCAGTTTGGTCTCGGGGTAACCCTCGGACTGGGCGGTGGATGGCTGCTGTGGAAGCTGATCAACCGCAGTGTTCTGGCGAATGGACTTTATCCTTTGCTTGCGTTGAGCGGAGGCCTGCTCATTTTCGCCTTCACCAACATGGTGGGAGGAAGCGGCATTCTCGCGATCTACATATGCGGACTGCTGCTGGGCAATCGCCCCATTCGCGGCAGGACTTCTATCCTTTCCATATTTGACGGTCTGGCGTGGATGAGCCAGATCGGCATGTTCCTGGTGCTGGGACTGTTGCTGACACCAAGCGAACTTGCGCCAATCGCGCTACCAGGTCTGTTGCTGGCACTGTGGATGATCCTGTTCGCAAGACCTCTCTCCGTATGGATTAGTCTTGCTCCTTTCCGTCGGTTCAAGACGCGAGAGCGCTGGTTCATTTCCTGGGTAGGACTGCGTGGCGCGGTGCCAATCATTCTTGCCGTATATCCAGTGATGGCGGGGTTGCCGGACTCCCAGCTGTACTTCAATCTCGCATTCTTCGTCGTGCTGGTATCACTGTTGCTGCAAGGCAGTTCTCTGCCTCTGGCAATCCGGCTTGCCCGCGTTGAGGTGCCTGCGCAGGCAATGCCCATTGCCCGCACCGGACTCGAAATACACCCCACCAGCCAGTGGGAAATGTTCGTGTATCAGCTGGGCGCGGAGAAGTGGTGCATCAATACCGAGCTACGTCGTCTGCACATGCCGGAAGGGACCCGGATCGCCGCATTGTTCAGAGGAAGAGAATTGCTCCATCCGAGTGGCAGTACACGGCTGATGGCGGATGATATTCTCTGTATCATTGGTCATGAGCATGATCTGCCCGAGTTGGGGAAACTGTTCAGTCAGGCCCCCATCTCCAACATGGACAACTGGTTCTTTGGAGATTTCATTCTGGATGCCAATGCGCGTCTGGTTGACCTTGCTCCGGTCTATGGACTGTCCTTGCAGGACTGCGGCGCAGACGCCACTATCGGGGAATTCTTCGACGACAAGATGGGGGGGAAACCTGTGGTTGGCGATCAGGTAGAATGGCAGGGATTCTTCTGGACCGTGGCGGCAGTCGAGAAGGGTCGTATAGTAAAAATGGGCCTGAAGCTGGCACACAAGGCAGAGTAGTTCATTCTGCTAGTCGCTATTTGGAAAGGCTTCAAAATATTGCAGTTCTACACAACAACAAGGAGTCTTGAATGTTTACGTCCTCCCGATTCAGACAGTTCGCCGGGCTGGTTTTTGCTGGCGCACTCTTCACTGGCAGTGCCCAGCTCCATGCGCAGGCAGACACGCCGCCCAGCGAGGCGCCGGCAGACTGGGGCCCGATCTCTTCCACGCTGGAAGAAGTACCGTACCCTCATCCCGTGCAGTACCTTGAAGTGCAGCACTTCGGGCAGGACGGCCGCATGGCCTACATGGATGTCGCGCCGACTGGCACTCCCAATGGCCAGACCGCCATGCTGTTTCACGGGATGAACTTCGCGGGCAAAGGCTTCGAAGTGACGATCACTGCGCTGAGTGAAGCGGGCTTCCGCGTGCTGGTGCCGGATCGCATCGGCTATGGCCGCTCATCCAAGCTCGACATCCCATACAACTTGCACATCTTTGCACTCGACTCCAAGCGCCTGCTGGATCACGTCGGCGTCGAGAAGGCCGCCATCGTCGGGCATTCAATGGGAGGTATGGTCGCAAGCCGCTTTGCCATGACATATCCGAATGCCACTACGCATGTGGCTCTCGTCAATCAGATCGGTTTGACAGATCAGCGTCAGGGCCGTCCATGGCGAGACTTCGAGGAGCTTTATCAGGCCACGCTGACGAATACCACCTATGAAAGCATCCTGCGCAACCACATGAGCTATTACCCGACATGGGACAACAAGTATCTTGAGTGGGTTCACTACCAGTATGGGCAGACGCTCATCTCCGAGTGGCCACTTCTGGCGCGTATCCGCACATGGCAGCAGCAGATTCTGTTCCTCGACCCCGTAGTCTATGACTGGCAGCACATTCAGGCCAAGGCGCTGGTGATCGGTGGTGCTCAGGACAACCTCACGCCGAACTATGCGGATCTGGCCCGACACGTGTCAGAAACCATTCCCAATGCCGAACTGATTCTTTATCCCGGCATTGGACACAATCCGCATTTCGAGATTCCTGATCAGTACCATGCCGATCTGATCCGTTTCCTGAGATCGGAGCCTTTGCCGCCGCCAGCGGATTGATGGAATGTCACACATTGCCAAACCTTTAACTTGATTCAGGATGGACTTGAAGGGCCCGGGCTTTTATCCTTGGGCCGTTTATACAGGTGGGACAACCCGCCTGAAAATCAGACATTTGCGGGGGTTACAATGCACAAGGTTCTTCAGGGTTTAGTGATCGGATTCTCATTTGCAGGGGCTGTTGCGCCGTCAGCGCTGCATGCTCAGTCAGCGGGGACAATGGAAGCTCGGTTTCCTGCACTCGCACAGTATTTGAATGCTTCAGAAGTTCTGCAGGCGGCAGTTTATGACGAGGTAGTTGTCAGCAACGAGTCCACGGAATCGCAATTCGGCAAGGTGCTGTTGCGTGACGAGATCGTGGAGCTTGCTGAGGCCGAATTTTCGCACTACCACACTTCGACCAACCACATGGCCATGCTCGGACCTTTTCGCGTTTTTGAAAGCCGCGCAACGCCAGGCCTGCAATCCATGATCCGCGATGAGTTTGCGGACGACGAAGTTGCGAATGTGCTGGAAGCCAATGGCAGTATTCCACCCAGCGCCGTCGCAGTATTGGAACGTGGTCGTTTGTTCGGAATCACTCTTCTGGACATTTACCTCGACAACAATGTGATCGACAAGCACACAGCGGTGGAAGAAGCCCTGACTGAGTATCTGAGCGAAGACTCTCTGTCCGTGGCCGCACTTCCCAAGTCTCCGGATCTGCTGTCTGAACACCCTTACGCCTATGCCTTCCGCGTTGGGTTTCCGCAGCTGAGTGGCCTGACCTGGGCCTCGCAGTGGCTGCAGATTGCCGCACTGGAAGCCACTATTCTTGCGGCCAGCGATGCAGAAGTGGAATCAGGAATTGCCGCGGTGATCGGTCTTTATCAGGAAAAGGTAGCGCCCACGCACGGCAGCCTCATGTCTCTGCCGACTGATATTCCGACCATGCCGGCGATTGCCCCGAATGTATACAGCTTCCATCCTGGCGCTGCCTACGTACTGGACAATATTTCTGTATTGAAAGTGGTGATCGGTGACTTGCTGGCCCATCCGGATGTGCCGGATCGTCAAGCAGCAATCGAAAGTGCCGTGGCGTCGTTTACTGACAAGACCAACCATCTGGATCAGGAAATGAGATACCTTGAGTTTGTGCTGCGTGGCGGCATATTCAATCAAGGAGGACCTGCGCTGGGGGGCTTGACACAGTCGGAGCGCAATCGCGGCCGCTCTGCCACTCCGCATGTAAGCAATTATCCAATGCGTTGAACGGCAAGCATGATGTCTGACTGCGTTGCTTAATGTAGAGGATTGTAGTGCCATGAAAAAAGTTCAAGCATCTTGTCTGGGAGCCTTCATCGCCCTGGCGTCGGGAGCAGCAAGTGCTGCTCTCGACAGAACAGGCGATTTCGCCTTGCTCGATAGCGATGGGGAGTTCCATCAGTTAAGTCGTTATCAGCATCGCAAAGCCGTTGTTGTAATGTCCTATTCGCAGTCCTGTCAGGGAATGGATGCGACGCTGGCGCAGTATCAGGACCTGCACAACCGCTATGCCGAGCAGGGCATTGAGTTTCTTCTGCTGGATTCTCAGGATCTTGACCGGCAGGCGTTGCGGGAACTGAATGTCGCGCTGCCCATCCTGCAGGACAATGGCCAGCTGATCTCTGAGGCATTGGGAATAACAAGCGTTGGAGACGTCAGGGTGCTCAATCCGGACCGACTCTCCCTGTTCTATACGGGGGCCGTTGGCGAGCAGCTGGATGCCACGCTTTCTGCACTGCTGAGCACTACGGTGCGCAACACCGTCACGACAGAGAATACCTCAGGTTGTCAGGTTGAATACCCGGTCAAGGAGATGCACGCGGCCCAGGTCCCCGACTATGCGACCGAGGTGGCTCCCATCATCATCGAGAATTGCGCGTCCTGCCACAGACAGTTCGGCGTCGGTCCGTTCGCTATCGACAAGTACGTCTCTTTATTGGGATGGTCTCCCATGATTCGGGAAGTACTGCTCAACAAGCGGATGCCTCCGGCGCAGGTGGACCCGAGCATCGGACACACCGCGTCAGCTCGGTACATCGCAACTGAAGATATCCAGACGCTGGTACATTGGTTCAATGCGGGGGCGCCACGTGGTGACGGACCCGTGGATCCTCTTGAAGAATATGTCCATGAGGAAAGCAAGGACTGGATACTGGGCGAGCCTGATATCGTGGTCACTGCGCCTCCGAAGGAAATCCCTGCTACGGGAATCCTGGACTACGTTTATTCCGATGTAGAGCTGGCGTTTACAGAAGACAAGTGGGTTACTGCGGTTCAGTATCGTCCTGATGCAACGAGCGCTTTGCATCACCTGATGGGCTTTGTCACAGCGCCAGGGGAAGATTTCTGGGGGGAGGAGCGCGACGTCAGCACGTCAACCCGCACCTTCCTGGATGGCTATTCGCCGGGTAAACCTGCAGCTACGCAGTTTCCCGAAGGGACAGCTGTTTTCATTCCGAAGGGACACAAGCTTTCCCTGCAGTTCCATTTTGTAGGTATCGGTGCAGAGTTGGTCGATGCAACAAAGATTGGTCTTTACTTTGCCGAAGGATCTGAAGTTGATGGCTTGAAAGAACGACTTGTGCAGGCTGTCTCAGCATCTGACCTGGTTTTGCCACCAAACCAGCCTGAAATTCCGGCACATGCCGAATACGTCTTTGAAGAGGCCGTGGTTATTACTGGGGTTCGCGCAAAGATGAATGCGCGGGGCAAGAAGATGAAATTCAGTGTGGAACTGCCGGATGGCACCCTGCAGGATATTCTCAGTGTGCCAGCCTACAACTACGGCTGGCAGCCGCACTATGTGCTTGATGAGCCCGTTGCAGTGCCTGCGGGCAGCAAGGTGCATGTGACCGGGGCCTTTGACAACACCATATCCAATCCCTTCAACCCGGACCCGGACGCAGAGATTCGCTCCGGGCTGACCAGCAAGGATGAAATGTTCACCGGGTATTTCACGTACCACAAAGCTGACTGAATCAGCTTCCTGACAAGAAAAAGCCACCTGCTCATGACTGAGTCGGTGGCTTTTTTTTGGGGCGCGACCAAGAGAGCGCTTTCCCGAAAGCAAAAGAAAAGGGCCGGAGACAATGTCTTCGGCCCTTCTTTTGTTGCCGGATGATCAGGCTTTCACCTGATCATCCAATCACTCAATTACTCAGCTGCTACTGAACGCTGCTTGGCGGCTTCACGCTGGGCAACGATTTCGGCGTAGCCGGCATCGTCCAGGTGAGTGATCGCAATCCAGGCGTGAGTCATTTCGTCAGCTGTACGGCTGCCCTCAACAACCCAGAAATCTGGATCGGGGTTGTTCGGGTTGTTTGCAGTGTTGTCGTACCACTGCTTGATCACGAGCACTGCGCCAACTGGGAGCAACGGAGCAACGTCTGCTTCGTACAGGTGGCTGTGGTGCCAAGTGGCGCTCCAGTTGGAGACCTGGCTCAACTGCTCAGTACGACCAGTCGCCGGGTAGTAAATCTCCAGTGACGCTGCGCGCATACGCAGGTGGCCGTGTGGCTGGAAGCTGTCGATACGGACAGGGTGGTCAAAGGAGTGGAAGCCCTGAGTCATGGCAGTGCCATTCGGAGGAACAATCAGCTCGCCTTGGTTCAGTCTGTACAGTTTCAGATCCTGCTTGTACTTGGCAACATCCTGGTAGTTTTCCGGGTGCAGCCAGATACCGATTTCAACAACGTTGTCTTCGATGACTGTGCCAGGAGCAGTTGCTCCTACACCGCCGGGGAACAGATGGATGTCCCAGCGAACGCGTGCATTGGCTGGCAGTGTGCGGCATACGCCTTCCGGCATGATCTCGCCCCACTTGCCCATCGCGTACTCGGTCAACTGACCGAAATCTTCATACTCACCATCAGCATTCGGAACTTCGATGTCGGAGTTCGCGTGGTGTACAACTGCCTTGGCATTGCCGGCCGGCTTCACTTGAATGGCCTTGATGCAACGGTCTGTGTCCATGCCAGTGTAGACATACGGACGGTGCCACATGTCATTGCCCAGCGCAGGCACGTCGATTGGAGCAGAGTCCAGAATCAGGTTGGGCTCGCCGAACTCAGCAGCGAAAGTCCATTGATCAGCGTCAGGCAGGTCTGCTACTGGATGGCTGCGATCGCCCCAGTCACCTTCCGGTGCGCCTTGAGCGACCCAGGTAGTGACAGCTGCGATTTCTTCGTCAGACAGACGCCAGTCACCTTGCAGATCCTGGATGCCGATGTGATCGTCATAAGCGTAGGGTGGCATTTCCTTGTTGGCGACGCGCATACCGATCAGCGGTGCCCAGGGACGTACCTGTTCGAAGTTGGTCAGCTGCATGGGGCCGACACCGCCTTCACGGTGGCAGACAACGCAGTTGTCCGTAATGATCTGTGCAACGTGATCAGCATACGTCACTTCACCAGAGTCAATAGACAAGGATGATTGTGCCTGGGCCTGACCGGTAAATCCCAACACCGCAAGGACTGCAAAGCCGAGAACGGCTTTCCCTGAGCGCTGCTTGTTCCAACACTGCTTGATTTTCATGATCCTCTCCTCGTAAATGGGTGAGCAGTCGCCGCAATCTAGAACTCTTGCAGTCGCTTGTCCACACTTTGATCGTACTATCTGCAACTATTTGTGACGCACAAATAAAAGCCTGATTTCTCAGGCTTTTATTTATTTTTCTTGCTCTTTATAACGACTGGGAAAAATAGTCGATTACGGTGTAACGGTAACGCGCTGGTACAGGTTTGTCCAGCAGCACTGGTCAGCCTCTGTACTGTCATCCGCAGCCCAGTTGTCAACCAGAGTACGAATCATATAGTCGCCAGGCTGAGAGAAGGTCGCGATAACGTTGGCGGTGCCGGTGCCACTGGCGATTTGTGTCTCGTCCGGGCCTGCCTGGGTAGCACCACGTGCTATCTGCAGCTCTGACAATGCGGGCGGTGGTTCAGACGAAGGGTGACGTTCAAAAGTCACCTGGCCTTCACCCTGGTGCTTGTACCATGACACTCGCACCGGCACGCCATCCGCGTTGCGTGTGTCGGTCATGTCTCGGACAGAGATATCATCAACTTGCGCAGACAGAGTCACTGGGGCGCCAGCCTTCACTGTAAGGGTTTCTTCAGCAACGAGACCGTCAGGATCCTGTACCTGCGGGCCGCCTTCGACAAAGGATGCCACGGGCGCAACAGAGCCTGCTGGGCGTGGTGTCCTGTCGAGGGTATATCCAAGACGGCCGCGACGACCTGGCACTTTGAGCTCTTCATGCTGGCCAGTCTTGATGTACCACCAAACTTCGCCATCGCGCATGGACGCGGGCACTGTCACAGTGAAAACGCCCGTGTGACGGGTAGTTTCGAAACGTGATGGCTGCAGACCACCAAATTCCGCCGGCTCGATGCGATTGTTCGGGCCGAGCGGAATCTCGATTGCTTCCGCTGTGTTGCGGTTCAAGTATCCGAAAGAGTAAGTGACGGAACCATCTTCGTTCTCGTAAGCCCCTTCAAAAATCGGAATTACCGGAAGACCGACAGGAGCACGCAGTCCCAGGGGACGCGAGATCGTCGGCAGTTGCTGCGCTTGCACAGGTACGATACTGGCTGCGACGAGGATTGCCCCCACCACGAGACCAAATACAGTCCTAAGGTTCTTTTTCATTAAAGTTTACTCCCATTACCAGTGACATTATTTTTAAGGCTAAATTCAGGCGCCCAATTGAATCAGGACTTCAGCCTTCCCGCAAGGTCCTTCATTTTACTGCCTTGGCCAGTCTTCCTGCCTCCGCAGGAGGTGCCGATCGGGCCAAATCTGCCGGCTCGTCAACCGCGTCCACTCCGTGACGCTGGTGCATGCCCGGCGTTCAAATCAGTGCGCGAATCCCTGTCGCACTGAATACTGCTCCGTCGTCACCTCTGCGGGCGTTTCAACGGCATTGCTGTAATGCAATTTTTCAATCCACCTGAATATCGAGAGGCCGTGAATGTAGCAACTGCCTACTCTGCAATTCAAACTCCTCGCACACGTTTAAACGCTGTTTCCATGATCTGAATCAATACTTCGCTGTATTGTTGCCTTCAAGGATCGCAGCAGCTCCCATCCCGCCAGCAGTGCAAACCGAAATCAGCCCACGGGATCCCGGGTCCGCCTCAAGCAGTTTGCTCAAGGTCGCGATCAGGCGAGCGCCGGTAGCGGCGAAGGGGTGCCCGACAGCCAGCGAGCTGCCGCGCACGTTCAGTTTGCTGCGATCGATGCTGCCCAGAGGCGCTGTTCTTCCCAGCACTGCTGCGCAGTATTCGGGGCTCTCCCACGCCTTGAGAGTGCAAAGTACCTGAGCTGCAAACGCCTCGTGAATCTCGTAGTAGTCAAAATCCTGCAGCTGGAGACCGGAGGCGTCCAGAAGTTCGCTCACCGCCAGTGCAGGGGCCATCAGCAGACCTTCGCCAGACACGAAGTTCACGGCCGCGGTTCGCGCATGCGTGAGCCAGGCCTGCACTTTCAGTCCATGCTTTGACGCGTATTCTTCGCTGGTAAGGAAGACGGCAGATGCCCCGTCAGTCAGGGGTGTGCTGTTTCCTGCAGTCAATGTGCCAGCGGCGCTGCGGTCGAAGGCTGGTTTCAGGCCGGCGAGTTTGTCCAGGGAGCTGTCCGCGCGGACATTGTTGTCGCGAGCGACCCCTTGATAGGGGACCACCAGTTGATCAAAGAATCCATCGGCATACGCCGCAGCGGCCTTTTGATGACTTTCCAGTGCCAGCTGATCCTGCTCTGCGCGTGAAATACCCCAGCGCCTGGCCATGAGTTCGCAGTGCTGACCCATCGACAGGCGCGTCCGTGGCTCCCCGTTGCCGGGAGCCTGCGGGCTTAGTTCACCGAAACGGAACCCCTTGAAGGCGCGCAGCCGACCCATGAGATCCCGCGCCTGGCTCAGTTTCACCATGCGTCGGGCAAAACGCTTCTGGAATACCAGCGGCACATCGCTGGTGGTATCCGAACCCGCCGCAATGGCGCTGTCGATCTGCCCGCTGGCAATGCGGCCGGCGAGCAGCATGGCGGCCTGCAAAGAGGTGCCGCAAGCCATCTGCAAGGTAGTGCCTGGCGTTCTGGGAGACAGCGTCGTGCTGAGTATTGCTTCGCGTGTCAGATTCCAGTCCCGGGAATGCGTGGTGACTGCACCGGCAATGACGTCGTCAATCTTGCTTCCGGCCAGATTGTGCTGATCCACGAGGGCCTGCAGGGTGTCGGCCAGCATGTCCAGATTGCTCAAATCGGAATAGGCGGTGTTGGAGCGGCAGAACGGGATTCTGGTTCCCCCTATGATGGCAACGCGGCGCAATGAACTCATGTCAGACTGCTCCTTCGGAGTTCTGGAGATAATGCAGGGGACCTCCGCGAAAAGGTGCAAAGCCCGTCCCGAAAATCATGCCGGCATCCAGCAGGTCGGCGTCGGCGACGATCCCATCCCGCAGTGCGGCCTGGCATTCTGCCGTGTATACCTTGATGAGACGTGCACTGAGCGCGTCCAGATCCTGTCCGGTGGTTTTGCCGTGCTGCTTCCGGGCTTTGTCATTGGACCAGGTGTAGAAGCCCTTGCCGGATTTGCGGCCGAGATGCCCGGCATTCACCAGTGTGCGCAGGGT
>CAISYX010000045.1 GCA_903889815.1 uncultured Gammaproteobacteria bacterium | reverse complement strand
CGGCCATGGTGATCGTCTGCAATGAACAGCAAAAAGCCCCCGATGGCAGCGTCGAGGATGACCCCTACGCCGACTACAAGGTGCCCGACGAGCTCATGTGGTAAGCCTGCGGCGGCGTGCTATAAAGCATCGTTGCTCCCCTTTTTTTCCAAGACCAAGGACTCCGCAATGCTCTCCAGACTGGAATCGCTCTGCCCGCTCGCCGGCCGCATCATCCTGGGACTGTATTTCATCCTGCCGGGTGCAATCCTCAAGATCACCGACATGCAGGGCACCTCGGAGTACATGGCCTCCAAGGGCATGGTCATGATTCCCGTGTTTCTCGGCCTGACCATTCTGCTGCAATTGGGCGGCGGACTGGCCGTGCTCGTGGGCTACCAGACCAAGATCGCTGCGTTTCTGCTGGCAGGTCTGACCCTGGTCATCAGCATCGTCATGCATGATTTCTGGGATGTCTCTGACGCCTTGCAGCGCGGCCACGAGACGCAGAACTTCGTGAAGAACATGGGCATCATGGCGGGCCTGCTGGCCATGGCCGGCCTGGGTGCGGGCCCGTTCAGCGTCGACAATCGCAAGACGCAGGGCTGAACCGACATGGCAATGAAATCCACAGTGCTGAAAGCGGAGCTGCAGATCTCCGACATGAACCGGCACTATTACGAGACCCATTCGCTCACCCTGGCGCAGCATCCGTCCGAGACGGAAGAACGCATGATGGTGCGCGTGGTGGCCTTCGCCCTGCACGCCAGCGAGCGCCTGGCCTTCACGCGTGGCATCAGTACAGAAGACGAGCCGGATATCTGGGACAAGGACCTGACGGATCACATCACGGTGTGGGTGGACCTGGGCCAGCCCGACGACAAACGCATCCGCAAGGCCTGCGGCCGCGCCGACGCGGTGTTCATCTACACCTATCAGCCGCGCAACGCGGGGCCGTGGTGGGCGAAGTCCGAGGAAACCCTGGCGCGTTTCGACAAGCTGTCGGTGCTGTCACTGGAGACTGTCTCCGCCACTGCACTGGCCGACCTGTGTGACCGCAACATGGCGCTGACCTGCACCATCCAGGACGATGCGATCTACCTGACGTCCGACCGGGGTGAAGTGGAACTGCGGGTAGTGGCGCTCAAGTCCGCCGCGGGCGTGTAGGAGCGGGCTTGCCCGCGCATTCGCTGGCACCTCGGCAGGCAGTGGCTTCCGCTTCTCCGATCAGCGGCATAAAAGACCCGCACCGAGTGAGCAAAGAGACCGCGGCTCTTTGCGATGCGAGGGCACCCGGGAGGGGTGCGGGGCAGCCGCAGAGCGGAGAAGCGGGAGCCGCTGCCGGGATCACAGTCACTATCTTTTCGCGGGCAAGCCCGCTCCCACGGGTCAGCGTCTGCCGATCAACAGCAGCGCGCCAAGCGTCAGCGAGCCCGCCGCCACCAGGTAATAGCCCACCGCCGCGATGCCGAAGTTCACCGCCAGCCACGTCGCGATATAGGGCGCCAGCGACCCACCCAGAATCCCCGCCAGATTGAAGGCCATCGACGCCCCCGTGTAACGCACCGCGGTCGGAAACTGCTCCGACAGCGCCGTGCCCAGCGGGCCATAGGTCAGTCCCATGCAGGCCAGGCCCAGACACAGCAGCAAGGTCACCATCATCGTGCCACCGGCCGCGAACAGCGGGCCGAACACCAGCCCGAACAGCATGATGGCCACGGTGGCGTAGATCAGCATGCGGATACGCCCCACCTTGTCGGCCACCACGGCCGACACTGGAATCATCGCGTCAAAGAACAGCACGCCGATGATCTGCATGATCAGAAATTCCTGCCGCGCGAAACCCAGCTGGCTGGTGCCCCAGCTCAGGGTAAACACCGTCATCAGGTAAAACACGACGAAGGTGGTGGTCGCCATGAGCGTGGCCAGCAGCAGTGTGCGGCCGTGGTCGCGAAAAACCGTGACCAGTGGCACCTTGACGCGCTCGTGCTTGTCGATGGCCACCTGAAACGCCGGCGTTTCAGTGATTTGCAGGCGTACGTAGAGCCCCACGAACACCAGCAGCGCGCTCGCCAGGAAGGGCACGCGCCAGCCCCAGGAAAAGAACTGTTCCTCGCTGAGCACTGCCGTCAGCACCACAAACACCAAGGTCGACAGGATGAAGCCGATGGGCGCGCCCAGCTGGGGAAACATGCCGTACCATGCCTCTTTGCCAGGCGGCGCATTCTCTGTGGCCAGCAGCACCGCGCCGCCCCACTCGCCGCCCAGGCCGATGCCCTGCCCGAACCGGCACAGTGCCAGCAGCGCCGGCGCCAGGATACCGATGCTGGCATAGGTGGGCAGCAAACCGATGGCAACGGTCGACAGCCCCATCGTCAGCAGCGCCGCCACCAGGGTGGCCTTGCGGCCGATGCGGTCGCCATAGTGCCCGAACAGGGCCGAGCCCAGGGGCCGCGCAAAGAAGGCCAGTGCGAAGGTAGCCAGCGACTGCAAGGTGGCGGTAGCCGCGTTGTCACCGGGGAAGAACAGCATCGGAAACACCAGCACTGCGGCTGTGCCGTAGATGTAGAAATCGAAAAACTCGATGGTGGTGCCGATCAGGCTGGCGAAGAGGACGCGCCGGGGGCTGTTCCTTGAATCAATGCTCTGTGTGTTGTTCTTGTTCTGATCAGTCACTTGCTCTCTGCCTGTTGAAGATTGTTTATTGTTGTGACCTGCTGAACTCAGGTCTCACGCCGAATTGCGGCTCGCATTGATGTTGCCGAACAGCGAGCGCATGACCATCTTCTCGTACACCGCCAGATGTTCAGCTTCGTCGCTCTGCCGTGCCTCCTGTATGCGCATCAGCGCATACTGCTGCACGGTGAGCAGCGGCAACACAATGCGCTCGCGCAACTGGATGCTCATACGGCTGCGCGAATTGTCTTCCAGCAGCATCGCCTGTCCCGAGATCTTCAGCACCATGGCGCGGCTGCGCTCGTACTCGTCGTGCAGAATGGTCCAGAACGCCCCAAATCGCGGGTCTTTTTCCATGTAGCGCGTGAGCTGGAAATTGGTCTTGCTCATGCTCTGCATGCTGTTGGAAATCAACGCTCGGAAAAAGCGCGAGCGCTGGTACAGGCGCACGCAGGCGTCGAAATTGCCCGCCTCTTCCTGCTCCTGCAGGGCACTGCCAAGGCCGTAGAACCCCGGCACATTCTGCTTCAGCTGACTCCATGCGCCCACGAAGGGAATGGCGCGCAGGTCACTGAACGCCAGCTTCTTCGCGCCGCCGCGTTTGGCGGGTCGGCTGCCGATATTGGTCATGGCGTAGTAGTTCAGCGTGCTCATCTCTTCCAGATAGGGCAGGAACAGCGGGTGTTTCTTGAACGCTTCGTACGAGCGGTAACTGGACTGTGCCAGCGTCTCCAGCAGGGCTCGCTGCTCGTCGTCGAACTCGCGCTCCGGTCGATCGAAGAGATTGTTCTCCAGGCCAGCGATCAGCAATTGCGACATGTTGTTCACGGCGGCGGCGCGAATGCCGTACAGGGTGCTGACGGTCTGGCCCTGAATGGTCAGCTGAATCTGATTGCTCTCGATCCTCTTGCCCAACGCCGCATAGAACAGATAGGTGTCGCCGCCCCCGCGTGCGGGGGGGCCGCCGCGACCGTCGAAGAAAATCACTTCGATGCCAGCTTCGCGGGACACGGCGGTGAGGTCTTCCTTGGCGCGGTAGATGGCCCAGTTCGCCATCAGATAGCCGCCGTCCTTGGTGCCGTCGGAAAAGCCGAGCATCACCGTCTGACGGTTGCGGCGCTGCGCCAGATGCGCCTTGTACTGCTTGTTGGAGTAGATGAAGCGCATGGTCTCGCCCGCGCGCTGCAGGTCGTCCACAGTTTCAAACAGCGGCACGATGTCCACCGACAAAGGCAGGTCCGCCCAGCCGCAGAGTTTGAACAGGGCGAAGGTGCGGGCGATGTCGGACGCGCCCCGGCAATTGCTGATGATGTAGCGATGTGAGGCACGTGGCCCGTTCAGTCGCTGCACGGTGCGCATGACACCGAAGGAGGCCAGGGTGTCTTGCAGCACCGGATCGTCCATGCTCGCACTGTCCACATGCCCCTTGCAGTTGAGCAGGCAGTCGATCTGCTGCTGCCAGGGCATCTGCAGAATGTGCGGCGGCAGCAGGTCGCGGCGCTGGGCGATGACGGCTTCCAGTGCCGCACTGAGGATGCGGCTGTCCTGGCGGATGTCCAGACTGGCGAAGTGGAAGCCGAACAGCTGCACTTTGCGGCGGAACGAGCGCAGCAGGTCCTGATACAGGCCCTGATGCTCTGCCACCAGCACCTGCTCGATGACATCCAGCTCCTGCAGAAAGTACTCCAGTGTCAGCGGCGTCTCGACCGCCGCGCCGCTCAGCTCGTCGTGCAGTTGCAGTTCCAGTGCTTCCAGGCGCTTGTAGGTGCCGCGAAAACTCAGCCGGCGTTTCAGGGCGCGGATGCTCTGGTGATAGCAGGACAGAATCGTGTAGCGCAGCTTGGCTGCGACCTTCAGCGTGGTGTCGGTGGTGACGAACGGGTTGCCGTCACGATCGCCGCCAGGCCAGAAGCCTACGGTGATGAGCTCTTTGTTCAACGCCACCTGCTCGGGATGGAACTCGGCCAGCTGATCGACTATCTCACCGATGCCCGGGTAGAAGATATTGCCCAGATACCAGCTCAACAGCACGGCTTCGTCATAAGGCGAGGGCTTGGTCTTCTGGAAAAAAGGCGTGTTGCCCAGTTGTTGCAGAAGGTCGCGGGCAGTGCCGATCTGATTGCGGGAGATCGCATCCGTCAGGTCGGAGATGATGGCCAGTACCGGCCCGGTATAGAACTGCGTGGGGTGGGCAGTCAGCACCACGCGCACGCCAAAGTGTTCCAGAATTTGCTGCAGACTGCCGTTCAGATCTTCGTCCCTTGCCCGCTCCATCAGCTGCAGCACCGGGCTCTTGCCCTCGATGCGGTGAATGCGGGTGTAGGAGGCATCTTCCAGCGCATCCACCAGCACCACCTGACGCTCGACATACTGGATGATCTTGAAGAGAAACTGATTCTGCTCCTCTTCCGTGAAGTGCGGGCGGTGCACCTCGAAGAAGCCACGCACGATCTCGGTCGGGCTCTGCCCGTCTTCGAGGCCGCGCGCGCAGGCTTCGCTGAGCAGGGGCAGCAGCGTGCCGGTCTGCTCCACGGCGTCCAGCGGCAGGGTGAGAAACAGGCTGTTGTAGAGCTGGAAGTTCAGCTCCACCAGCTCGGCAAACGTCTTGGCGACCTGATCAGTCATAACATCACTATCCTCAGATTCCTCGGGCAGAAACAATACACCAGTGGCGGGCGCTTTCGCAGAGCGGGGAGACAAGGGATCACGGGCGACTCACTTCAGCAGTTCATCCAGGGTAAGGCCGTAGCTGGGCACGAAGGTCTCCAGGAAGTACTTCACTTCGGGCAGCTCGATGCGGTCCAGCCGGGCCTTCACATCTTCCTCGGCCCGCGAGAATTCGAAATTGCCCGCCAATACCTCGGACTTGCACTTGATGTAGGCACACAGGGTGTCGGCCGCCTTGATCAGCTGCAGATGATCGGCGGGGATCTCCTCGTGCAGCAGCACGCCGCGAAAGGAAGGCTGCAGGGATTCGGGCAGCAGGCGCAGCAATTCCTGCTCGGCCTGCTTTTCGACGGCCTTGTAGGCCTGCGTGATGGCAGGCGAGTGGTACTTGATGGGCGAGGGCATGTCGCCGGTGATCACCTCGCCGCAATCGTGGTAGAGCGCAGCCACCACCACGGCATTGACATCGATGCTGCCGCCGAAATGCTGGTTGCGGATGACGCCGAGCGCGTGGGTGATGGTGGCCACTTCCCAGCTGTGTTCCATCACGTTTTCGTTGATGACATTGCGCTTGAGACCCCAGCGCTGCAGCCAGCGGATCTTGCTGATGTAGGCGTAGAAGTGGCTTTGCAGGCGAGTGATCATGGGCAGATATCCGGGTTGTCGGCGCAGGGGGAGGATAGCCTATCAGGCGGGTGTCTGTCTGTGGGATCGGTGGCCGCCAGTGGAGAACTGCTGCCTGTGGGAGCGGGCCCTGCGCGCGAACTCTCCTTCAGCCCTGCAAGGCACGCAGTGACACCCACTCTTCCCGGCCACGGGGTGCCGGCCTCCTGTTCTGCGGCTGACCAGCGCCGCTCCGCGGTGCCCTCGCGTCGCAAAAAGCCTCAGGTCTTTTTGCTCACTCGGCGCCGGTCTCTTATGCCGCTGAACAGGAGGCCGGCACCCCGTGGCCTGGCTGAGCGCCAGCGAATGCGCCTTTGCAGCGTCGAAGGAGAGTTAGCGCGCATGGCCCGCTCCCACAGGCAATCCAGTCACTCACGGGAGGCTTACTTCCTCAGACAGGAATGGGGGGACGCGGAGCTCGCGTCACGCCCACGGAATGCGGGTCAGCCGCAGAACGGCGAGCGCGCCTGCCGGGGACGGCTAGACAACGATGAAGCAGGTTCGCGGGCCAGCCCGCTCCCACCCTCAGATGAAACTGAAAGTCGCCAGCGTATTGGTCAGGTTGAGCAGCAGAAACAGCATGCCGATGCGTCCCAGCGCCTTGCCCGGGTCACTGCCCACGTAGTAGCGCCTGACGGCTGTCAGCAGCAGAAAGGACCAGCCCACCGTCAGCACCAGCAGCGCCAGATAGGGCGGCCAGTTGCGCTCAGCCACCAGCAGACTGCCCGCCACGAAGAAGACCGCCGCCCACACGAGGTAGAAGGTCCAGTAGGTCTGCGCGAGACCGAAGGACTTGCCGCTGATGAGCCGGACAAAGGAAGACTGTGGGGCTGCGGTGTTGGTGCTCATGCTGCGCGGGTTCCATACAAGGCGTTGGGAGTCAGGGCGTCGAGTGTAACGACTAGCCGCCCTTGCGGGCAACCGTGGGGCGGCGGAAAAGGGTCACGGGCAGGCCCGCTCCTGCAGTCAGAGCCAGCTGCCGGGGACGGGGCTCGGTCTTACAAGGGGCGCAGGTTTTTCAGCAGGTCTTCCCACCAGGTGCCGCCCTTTTCGCGCGCCAGGCGGATATTGCGCTCGGGAATACGCGCTGTGTCGGGGTGGGACGCGATCGCCTGCTCCACGCTCTCTTCGCGCAGCAGATGGATGACAGGCCAGGGCGAGCGATTGGTGAAGTTGGCCGCATCGTTGGCCGCACAGTCGGCGAACAGATAGTCCGGATGAAAACTGGCGAGCTGATACTCCCCTTCCAGCCCCTGCTCTTCCAGCCAGGCCTGCGCCATGTCCAGCAGGTCCAGATAATCGAAGAAGTCCGGCACGCCACGGGCAAATACCAGGAGGGTGGTGGCGATCTGAGGTTCGTTCTGAAGGCGGTTGAGCTCCGAGGCAAATTCCAGCAGCAGGGCTTCGGGTTCGGTGTGCGCGGTCACGGCAAAGCGGACGCGGCCCGCATCGAATTCGCGGCGAGCGAAGGGACAAAGATTCAGGCCTATGACCACCCGTTCAAGCCACTGCCGGGTGCCGGTCTCCACCGCCTGCAGAAGCAGATTGTCATGCACAAGTTTCATCAGGGCTTCTTCTTGCGCTTGCTGGTGCTGGCCGCCTTGCCGGAGCTCTTGAGCTTCTTTGGGCCCTTGTAAGTCGATGGCAGTTCCTTCACCTTGCGCGATTCCAACTGCACATTCAAATAACGCTCGATGGAGGCCTTCAGGTTCCATTCAGTCGGCCCGATCAGTGCCACTGCCAGCCCCTGCTCGCCAGCGCGGCCGGTGCGGCCGATGCGGTGCACATAGTCATCGCCCTTGCGGGCCATGTCGAAATTGATCACCAGATCGATGCCCTTCACATCCAGCCCACGCGAGGCCACGTCGCTGGCAATCAGCACCTTGATCTTGCCTTCACGGAACGCGGTGATGGTGGAGTTGCGCACATCCTGCTTCACTTCGCCATGCAGATAGCCGGCACGCTGATCGCGGTAGCGCATGACACCGCACAGGTGCGTGGCCTGGTCGCGGGTGTTGCAGAACACCAGCGCGCGCTCGAAGGTCTCGTTCTCGAGCAGCCACAACAGCAATTTTTCCTTGTGCTTGTCGTCATCGGCCAGTATGAATTGCTGACGGATGGCCTCGTGCTGTTCGCGGGCGGAGTTGATCTGCACACGCACCGGCGCCTTGAGCACCTGCAGCAGACGACGTACGCCTGCAGGCAGAGTGGCAGACAGCAGCATCGTTTGTCGCGCTTCGTTGCAGGTGGCAATGATGGCCAGCACGTCTTCGCTGAAGCCCATCTCGAACAAGCGGTCGGCTTCATCCAGCACCAGGAATTCCAGCGCCGAAAACAGGGTGCTGCCTTCCTTGACCAGTTCCAGCGTGCGGCCCGGCGTGGCGATGAGGATCTCTGGATCGCGGCGCAGCAGCGCGCGCTGCATCTTGAATTCCTGACCTCCGGTGATCACGCCCACCTTGATCCCGCAGTAACTGGCGAGCTTCTCGCATTCCTTGCCGATCTGCCGCGCCAGTTCCCGAGTGGGCACCAGCACCAGTGCCCGCGTGCCTGCGCGCTCGCCTTTCTCGGTGATCATGCGCTGCAGTATGGGCAGCAGGAAGGCCGCCGTCTTGCCGCTGCCGGTGGCAGCATTGACCAGCAGATCGCGGCCCTGCAAGGCCAGCGGGATGGCCTGCAGCTGCACGGGTGTGGGTGTCTCGAAGCCCAGCTTGTCGACGGATTTGAGGAGACGCTGGTCAAGCTGAAGATCGGCAAACACGGGGGGAGGCTCTATAGAAGAATTGGGCGCACCTTACCATCAAAGCCCGGCATTGCAATCAGAATATCCAGCGGGGGCGGCCAGCGGGTATAGTCGGCACTTCCGGATTGCAGGCCCCGTGGCCGGAGCACCATGCTGTTCGACACACTGCTTTACAACTACCTTCTACTGTTCCTGAGCGCCTTCATCGCCGCCACCTTTCTGCCTTTCTATTCCGAGGCATGGCTGTATTTGCTGCTGCAGGACGCCACCTCGCCACTCGCGGTGGCCGGGCCTGTTCTGGTGGCCACGGCGGGCAATGTGCTGGGTGCCTGCCTGAACTGGTGGCTGGGCCGCAGCTTGCTGCGCTTTGCTGGCCGGCGCTGGTTCTACTTCTCCGCCGCGCAGATCGCCCGCGCGCAGACTGGGTTTCAACGCTATGGCCTGTGGACGCTGCTGTTTTCGTGGCTGCCCGTGGTGGGCGATCCCCTGACGTTGATCGCGGGCGTGCTGAGGGTGCGTTTCGGGGTGTTCCTGCTGCTGGTGGCGGCGGGCAAACTGGCGCGCTACGCGGTCGTGGCCTGGCTGGCGGTGTGAACGGATGCGGGCCGCGCGGTGACAGAGCGCTGTATCAGCGGGATTTCTTCTTGTCTGCGCCGTGCGTGTCAGCGTCGCTCCTGCCCTTGTCGTGCTCGGGAGCGTTTTCATGCACCAGTGGCACACCGCTGGCGCGCGTTGGCCGGAACAGGCCGCCGGGTGGTGCGCTGTACTCCCTGCTGGTGTCGATGCGGGGAAACAGGTCTGCCACATCGGCATGGAACACTTTGCACAGGCTCTCCAGCGTGTCGATGGTGACATTCTGATCGAGGTTTTCGATGCGCATGATGGTGGACTGGGCAACGCCAATCTTGCGGGCGAAGTCGCGCTGCGGCATCTCGCCCCGCTTCTCTCTGATGAACCTTGCCAGTCGCTGCCGCAGTTGAACCATATGTGGTTTATACTGGAAGCACCGAACCACATGGGGTTCAGACACGGCGAAGCACGTGGCCTGCAGCCAGCGGTTCTCCCGCGCAACATCAGAAGGAAGCACGCCCGTCCGGATGCAGTCTCGCGGCACCTGCCCCGCCCTCGCGGCAGGTGCCGCGAGTCCAGCGCCGCGGCTTGTCCACTGTTGCCTTCCGTGCAACACTCCCGCCCACCTGAACTCTCACGTAGAACAAGGCCATGACAACTTCTGCAAACGCAAAAACCACGGGCATGCTGGGCTGGATCGAGCGCACGGGCAACAAGCTGCCTGACCCGGTGTTCATCTTCTTCAGCCTGATTCTGTTTCTGATCGTCGTGAGTGTGCTGATGTCCTTGCTGGGCGTCTCGGCACCGCACCCCACCCAGGTGGATGCCAATGGCAACCCGCTGATCATCGAGGCCGCCAGCCTGCTCTCCTCTGACAATATCCGCCGCCTGCTGGTGGACATGCCCGCCACCTTCGCCGGCTTCTACCCCTTGGGCTTCGTGCTGCTGGTGATGCTGGGCGCGGGAGTGGCAGAACGCTCCGGGCTGTTCGCCACTGCCATGAGCGCCGCCGTGAAGATGGCACCGGCAGCCTGGCTGACCCCGGTGGTTGCCTTCGCGGCCCTGATGGGCAATCTGGCGTCCGATGCCGCCTACGTGGTGCTGATTCCGCTGGCCGGGGTGCTGTTCGCTGCAGCCGGCCGCCACCCCATTGCCGGCATCGCTGCCGCCTTCGCGGGCGTTTCGGGCGGTTTTTCAGCCAATCTCCTGCCCGGCCAGCTGGACGCCCTGCTGTTCGGCGTGACCCAGGCGGCCGCGCAGACCATCGATCCGAGCTGGACCGCCAACATCGCCGGCAACTGGTATTTCATCGCGGCCATGCTGGTGCTGTTCCTGCCGGTGATCTGGTACCTGACCGACAAGGTGATCGAGCCCCGTCTGGCGCCGCTGAGCGGCCAGCCCACCAGCACCACCGCGGGCGTGGTGAAGACCACCGAGACGACGTCCACGGCTGAACGTCGTGGACTTGGCCGTGCCGGCTGGGCCAGCCTGGCCGTGGCCTTGGTGTGGTTGCTGCTGTGCTTCATCCCCGGCACGCCGCTGATCAACGAAGAGGGGGGAGCCGCGCGCCTGCAGCCCTTCTATCAGTCGCTGGTGGCGGCCTTCTTCATCCTGTTCCTGGCCGCCGGCTGGGCTTATGGCTCGGCCACCGGCAGCGTCAAGACCCATCGCGATGTGGTGCGCATGATGTCCGAGGCCATGGCAGACCTGTCCTATTACCTGGTGCTGGCCTTCGCAGCCGCACACTTCGTGGCCATGTTCAACTGGTCCAACCTTGGTCTGATCGTCGCCGTGAAAGGCGCCGGCGTGATCAGTGGCACCGAGCTGCCCATGGCGGTGCTGATGGTGCTGGTGGTGCTGATGACCACGTTGATCAACCTGTTCATCGGCTCGGCCAGCGCCAAGTGGGCCCTGCTGGCACCCGTGCTGGTGCCGATGTTCATGCTGCTGGGCGTCAGCCCCGAGATGACCACCGCCGCCTATCGTGCTGGCGATGGCGCCACCAACATCATCACCCCGCTGATGCCTTATTTCCCGCTGATCCTGACCTTCTGCCAGCGCTGGCAGAAGGACTTCGGCATCGGCAGCCTGGCGGCCACCATGATTCCCTATTCGCTCTGGCTGCTGGGCACGGGCACGCTGATGGTGATTGTCTGGGTGGTGCTGGGCCTGCCCCTCGGCCCGGGCGCGAGTGCCACCTACACGCTCTGACAATTCTGCAACAAACCTCACACAGCTGGCTGCCGCTGTGGCAGCCCGGAAGGGAAAGCCGATGAAAGAAGCCGTGATTGTCGCAACCGCCCGCACGCCCATCGGCAAGGCCTACCGGGGGGCGTTCAACAACACCGATGCGCCCACCCTGGGCGGCCACGCCATCCGCAGTGCGCTGCAAAAATCCGGCATCAGTGCCGAGGAAGTGGACGACGTCATCATGGGCTGCGCCATGCAGCAGGGCAGCAGCGGCTACAACATCGGGCGCCTGGCCGCGTTGGCCGCCGGCCTGCCCAAGAGTGTCTCGGGCATGAGCATGGACCGCCAGTGCGCCTCGGGCATGATGGCCATCGCCACGGCCGCCAAGCAGATTCTGGTGGACAACATGCCCATCGTCATCGGCGGCGGGCTGGAGTCCATCTCGCTGGTGCAGAACGAGCACGCCAACAAGTACCGCACCACCGATGCCAATGTGCTCGCCCTGTCGCCCAACGCCTACATGCCCATGCTGCAGACGGCCGAGATCGTGGCCCAGCGCTACGGCATCTCCCGCGCGGCGCAGGACGCCTACAGCCTGCAGAGCCAGCAGCGCACCGCCGCCGCCCAGGCTGCCGGCAGGTTTGACGACGAGATCGTGCCCCTTGCGTCCAGCAAGGGCGTGATGAACAGGGACACCAAAGAGATCAGCTTCGAGAGCACCTTGCTGACCCGCGACGAAGGCAATCGTGCCGACACCAGCCTGGAAGGGCTGCAGGCGCTGAAGCCGGTCATCGAAGGCGGCTGCATCACGGCGGGCAATGCCAGCCAGTTGTCAGACGGCGCCTCGGCCTGCGTGCTGATGAGCAGCAAGCTGGCGGAACAACGCGGCATCAAGCCGATGGGGGCCTATCGCGGCATGGCCGTGGCGGGCTGCGACCCGGATGAGATGGGCATCGGCCCGGTATTCGCCATCCCCAAACTGCTGAAGCGTTTCGACCTGCGCATGGAAGACATCGGCCTGTGGGAACTGAACGAAGCCTTCGCGGTGCAGGTGCTCTTCTGCCGCGACCGTCTGGGCATCCCCGACGAGTTGCTGAACGTGAACGGCGGCGCGATCTCCATCGGCCACCCCTATGGCATGAGCGGCGCGCGCATGGTGGGCCACGCGCTCATTGAGGGCAGACGCCGCGGCGCAAAATACGTGGTGTGCACGATGTGCATCGGCGGAGGCATGGGCGCGGCGGGGCTGTTCGAAGTCTACTGAGGTGGTGGGAGCGGGCTTGCCTGTGGGAGCGGGCCTTGCCCGCGAACTTCTGTTCTTCAGTGTTTGCTTCGATCCCGGCCCCGCCGGGCGGTCGCGCCGTTCTGCGGCTG
>CAISYX010000044.1 GCA_903889815.1 uncultured Gammaproteobacteria bacterium | reverse complement strand
TCCCGCGTCGTCGGGAACCGATCTGGATACAACAGGCCGTGGCGGGGGTCTGGCCTTCTGCTCTGTCTTCACTTGACTTCCGGTCTGTCCTTCCTTCGGAAGGACAACAAGAGGAAAGGGAAGAGTGAGTGGGTAAGGCTCTCCCAAGGTTGGGAAAGCCAGACCCGGAAAGACAACCGTCGGATGAGGGCGTCGTTGGGGTAGATGGGGCACAGGGGTTTGCCCATCCTCGTCCAGACTTATAGTAGGAACACCTGCCTACCCCGCATCGGCTCTAGTCGTATCGGGCTGTTGATGCGCTTTCCGTGTCAGGGATGCGCCAGCCCGGCTCCCACCGTGAGGACTGGATGCACTGGTAGTCCTCAGTTCGTACACCACACAGCCAGCGGTTGACCCTCCCTGCGTGATACGCAAGCATAGATCACGGGAGACAGAACAGCAAATATAATCACGCCGAAAATGTGATACAAAGACAGCATGGCAATGAACCTGCCGGCAGTCCCGTACAACGGCGGGGCGTACAAGCCGAAGACCCGGAAGCGCCGAGTCTCTGACGACGCGGTGCGGTACCGCAAACCCATTATCCTGCGCGAGAAACAGGAACTGCTGGCGGCGTGGAAGATGGCCGTGAGCAAGCGTTTTGACCGGCTAGTCGAGGCGCAGTTGACGGCGGCAGAGGGCGTGACCCACATGCAAGCGCGAGACGCGCAGGGCAAGTGGCAGACTATTGTCGATCCCGAACTGATGGCCGAGAAGCTGGAGATGGGGGAACAGGCGTATCGTCTGAGCGCCATTGCGCCGTCAGCGCCGATTCTCAAGGACATCATGGACCGGATGTTTGGGCAAGCGCGGCAGAGTCTGGACTTGGATGTCACCTCGACGCCGACGGCCAGCCTGACGGACGCCGAGCTGAAGGCGAATATGGCGGCACTGCTGAAGAAGCTCCAAGACTAATGCCGCTGACACTCGATGAACAGGCGCTATATCAGCGACTGATGGACGAGGCCGGACGCCGGTCGAGTGCGCGGTTCAATACCTTCTTTGCCGACAACGGTCCGACATCACGGCTTTTGTATCCGCGCCACTTGGAGTTCTTTGCGCAAGGCAAGGTCTTCAAAGAACGCCTGTTCATGGCCGCGAACCGGGTCGGGAAATCGGAAGCGGGCGCGTACGAACTGACGTGTCACCTCACCGGCCTGTATCCGCCGTGGTGGGCGGGCCGTCGGTTTGAGACGCCCGTCGAATGTTGGGCCGTGGGCACCAACAGCCAGACGACGCGGGACATTGTGCAAGCCAAACTGCTGGGGTCCGTACAACTCCCCGGCACGGGCATGATCCCGGCGCATTTGATTTTGTCCACCATTAGCTCACGCGGTCTGCCCGGGGCGCTCGAAGGTGCGGTCATCAAGCACAGCAGTGGCGGGTCCAGTTTGCTGGGCCTGAAGACCTACGAGCAAGGCCGACCGAGCTTTGAAGGCACCTCCAAGCATGTCATCTGGTGCGACGAAGAACCACCGGCTGATTGCTACACGGAGATGTTGTACCGCACAGTGACCACGAAGGGCATTGTGATGGTGACGTTCACCCCGCTGCAAGGCATGAGCGCCGTCGTCAAAGGGTTCTTGGAACCTGAGACGGATGCGTCGGCTGAGTTCAAGACGTTCATCCAAGCGGGATGGAAGGACGTGCCGCATCTGGATGTGGACGAGCGTCGGGCCTTGATGGCGACCACGCCGCCCTACCAGATTGCGGCACGGACCGAAGGGGAGCCGAGTCTTGGCTCTGGGGCGATTTACCCCATCAGCGAGAAAGACATCTTGGTGCCAACGGCTGAGATTCCCGAGACGTGGCGGCGGGTCTACGCGATGGACGTGGGCTGGAACCGCACAGCGGTGGTCTGGGGCGCACAAGACCCCGGCTCTGGGCAAATCATCCTGTACGATGAGCATTATCAAGGCCAGGGCGAACCGGCCAGCCACGCGGAAGCCATTAAGGCGCGTGGCGAGTGGATGTCGGGCGTGATTGACCCAGCCTCGTCGGGCAGCAGCCAGATTGACGGGCGCACACTCATCCAGATTTACGGACGCTTGGGCCTGAAGTTGGACCCGGCGGTGAATGCTGTGGAAGCGGGCATTACCGAGACGTGGAACTTGCTGGTGTCTGGGCGGTTGAAGGTGCAGGAGCATCTCCGCAACTGGCGCAGCGAGTTTCGGAAGTATCATCGGGACGAGCAAGGCAAGATTGTCAAAAGCGGCGACCATTTGATGGACGCCACGCGGTATCTGATTATTTCGGGCCGGTCGCAGATGCGAGTGGCTCCGACGCCGACCTATCGTCCGTCACGGGCGTGGGCACAAGGCTCTAGCTGGATGGCGCATTAGCACATGGCACAGACCGACGACCTCAAGCAGGCACTCGACCGGTTCAAGATTGGCTCTGACGCGGACGTAGACCAGCGTCACCGCGAGGTTGATGCGCTGCGCTTCCAAGTGCCTGACCTGTGCTGGCCGACGGATGTCAAAGACCAGCGCAAGCCGCAGTTGATTGGCGGCGTGGCGATTCCGCAGCGTCCG
>CAISYX010000043.1 GCA_903889815.1 uncultured Gammaproteobacteria bacterium | reverse complement strand
CTGGAGATTGATGATGGGTTGATTGGAGTTGGTGGATTATTAACTGACCAACTCGGCCATCGCCACGGGAATGTCGACTTCCAACTTTCGGATGTCCCGCTCAGAAACGCTACGCGACAGCAATCTTGGCACAAGAGCAAAAAATTGTCGAATAATCCGGCCTGCCTCCTCCCCTGGCCACTGGGCACGGAGTTGGTATCCAGCGTAGCTCTCACCCCATCGTATGGTATCGCGCATTTTGAGGGCTTGTGGTCGAGTCAGTGGACGGCGTGCACTGGATGGGAAAAGCTTGGGGTTGTACGGTATGCGATTCAGTCCATCGTCCAGGTGATCGCGTACTTGGCGGTCTAGCGCCATCGCATGCATCTGGGAAGCCCAGCGCAGTCTGTCATGATCCACCGACACACCCTCAGCGTCGTTTTGTCGCGCGACAAGGTCCGTCTCGTAGACGGTCACAGCGTTGCACGTCACGGACTCAGCGGCCGTGACATCCCGCAACAACTGTTCGGCTGCCTCCCACGACTTCGTGCCATCGACCCACAATACTTCGTACTCGCTTCGCATTCCGTCGACCCCGTTCTTGTGAGCAACAACGGCCAAATACTCCCAGCGTTTTTGCCCATTTGCAGCTGGGCTAGCGACAGCCGACGCCCGGCGCTTTGCGGGAGGCGCGGCGTGCTGGGCAGCCTGTGTTGATTCTGCCACCCCTTTGACAGCGACGGCTCCATCGATCGGGGAGGCCGACCGCCCGCCATGCACCACGTCTCGGATGCGACCAATAACCCCGTTCAGAGTGTGCATAGCTTCCAGCGCTTGGTCCCTGACGTCATCTCGCCCAGGCATCGACGCCGTAGCTGATTCGTTCTTCATCCCAGTCGTGCTGGCGTGCTTGCCCAGAGCTGCCTGAGCCCCATAGACGCGGCGCCGCCATTTTTTCTGGATCCTAGCAGCAGCTGCTCCGTCCTCGGTCATGGTCTCGTGCGTGCGCGCGGCCGGTGGGAGCCTCAGCTCTGCCGCGCCAAAGCGAGGATCCCTGCGAAATGGGTGATCGTCTGGTAAGTAGCGCCGATGGTCAAGATACCCCATGTGGCCAGGGCCCAGGTAGTGCCCAGCAATGTGACATTTGATGCATCCGTATGTAGCACCACTGCCCAGCTGGCCATGAATTTCGCAACCACCAGGATAGTCGTGCACGTCAAAAACAGACTTCGGATGAGCACAAAAAGGGGCCATTGGTGGCTGTGAGTCTGCGTCAAGAACGTCTATGCCCTTCGTCCATGCCTTGTTCATTTGTGCGACGAGGTGCTTGGTGAATGGAATGTACTCGCCCTTGCCCTTGCGCAGCTCCCCATCCACCGTGCGATAAGTGTTGGGTAGGATTCCAAGCAACTCGAGGTTCTCGTGCTTGCGTGCCACGTCCGGCGGCAGGCTTTCGTCGCGCATCACGTACAGATGAAATGAGCGCCCTCCTTTCTTGTCCACTGTCAGTGACACCGTGTCTTGCGACCATGAGAACGCGGGGTGCCTGCGCTCGCTGCTCATGACAGGACATTCTTGCACTTTCTCGCGCCAAATCTCAGAGTCCCAGATGTTCTCCATTTTATCGTCCAGTGGACGGGCCTGGGGCAAGCAGCGGCCATGTGTTGGGTTGAGCTGGGACGAATAGCCCGGCGTTGCGAATCTATCCCGCCAGATCATACTGAAGTCAAAGACAATGCCAAACCCACGGGGCTGGCCTGCATTCAAACCACACTGGACCAGTCTAAACTGGCTGCACTCCGGACAGCTCTGGAGCTCGGGATCAGCTGG
>CAISYX010000042.1 GCA_903889815.1 uncultured Gammaproteobacteria bacterium | reverse complement strand
GTATAGCGCCAGGCCTTCTCCTGCTCAAGCTCCGGATTGCCCGCAACGATCGCCTGCTGATCATCCCGATTGTTGGCCGATGCTGCCGCAAAATCGGCGAAGGCCAGCTGCGAGATGAAGCGCTCAACTGACAAGCGCAACTGGGTAGATGCATTCATGTCGAAGCGATAGTCGAGCTTGGGACGAGGATAGGTGAAATCGCGTTTGTTCTGAACATCACCCCACTGCTCGATCTCGGAGATCTCCATCAACAGGGTACTTTCCAGCGACATGCGGGAGTTGATCTGCCAGTTGTGTACCCCGAAGACCTCGTAGCGGATCTCCTGCACGGTGGAGTTCGCATTCGGGACGGCGACAGGCACCAGCCCGCCGTGGCCGGGCGACGCGGCTCCACCAGCGACCGGCAACCCCATGCGCAAGGTGGACTCCAGACGGGTCTGCGCGCGCTCGACTCCGAACTCCATGCCCTGGGCTTCACTGAGCTGAAAATTGTAGGAGGTCCGCACAATGCGCTCGATATTGCGGGTGTCTGACGACAGAAACAGGTTCTTGCGGGTTGTGGCATCGCGTGTTGTGCCGGCAAAGCGCTCGCGCACCGTGTCCTGCGACTCTTCGTTGACGATCAGCAGCACGCGATACCGGCTGCCATTCGCGAACAGGTGTTCATAATCGCCGCCAATCTCCCAGTTGTCGCGGGCAGAGGGCAAGGTCTCGCGCTCCCAGCGAGTCACTGCGGGGGTCACGTTCAGATTCGTGATCTGACGATCCAGCGCCGTGGGCGGATCGGTCTCGCTGTATAGCGCATTGAAGGCAAGCCGGTCGTTCAGCGTCAGATCATAGGTCAGGTTGGTGTTCAGACTGCGGTTGTTCTGTTCGCGGATCTGGTCCACGAGGATGCGGTCATTTGGCGAGAAGTTGGCGTTGAAACTGGTTTCCCAGCTTTCCAGTGCCTCGTAATTGGAACGGCTCTCGGCACTGAACAGATAATTCAGGCCACCGCGCTGACCGCTGTAGACAACGCCGCCCTGGGGCTCGATGTGATTGTCGTGATAGGCGATGGCGCCAGCTTCCAGCGCGACGGTGGAGGTCGCCAGGGTTTCCAGCAGCACGATGTTGACGATCTGGCCGGCACTGCGGACGTCCAGGTCACCCGAAGTGCCACGAATGATCTCGATATGACGAACTTGATTTGCGGCGATCCGACTCAACTGAGTGCGCGCTTCATTGTCCTTGCCAGCAAGGCGCTTGCCGTCGATCAGAATCTGCGCCCCGGCACCGAGGCCGCGATTGTTGGCATTGTTGTTGTTCGTCGCTCCGCCACCACTGGTGGCGCCGGCATTGAGGGCAACGGATATGCCCGGCACGCGATCGATCATGTCGTTCACGTTGACGGGATTGAATTGGGCAAAGTACTCCGCGGGGTACACCACGGTGGAGTCCAGTGCAGCACTGTCCTGTGCAAAAGTATTGTTCTGTCCCGGCAGAGCAGTCGAAACCGCAATGGCAAGGCTCAATCGAAGCAGGGCAACGGTCATTCCGGAAATATTCACAGCCATGGTCGTCATCTCTGCGCTTTATAAGGTTCCGCCGTCAGGCTCGCCCCCCGTGTTCGGAGCAACACGGGAAGAGATCCTGACGGCGGAGGGAGGTACTCCTTGTCACATGGAGATCAGATTTCGATATCCAGACCGAGTGTGAACATACGACCATAGGGGTCATAGAGACGTGTTGCCAGACCGCCCTGGATCGGCAGACGTGTCGGTTCCCAGTCAAACAGGTTGCGCACGGCCACGTTGATGTTGGCAGACTGGCCGAAGCCGAACAGACTGTCCATGGTATAGCCGTAGTTCAGATTGGCACGGTAGCCGCCCTTCACAGTCAGCTTGCGCAAACCACCTGTTGTTGCTGGCGGGTTGGCCAGTGTCACAGGGGCAAGCAGCCCGAAGTTCACATCATCGTTGTAACGAACAGACATACGAACGGAGTGCGCATCACGCATCCAAGCCAGAGTGTAGTTCACCTTGGTCTTGGGCAGGGGCGGTGCCTTGCCGGTGTCGCCGTTCATGAAGCCCACCATTTCACGGGTCGCTCCGCTGAACTCAGTCAACAAGTACTCGGTGTAGTGAGTAGCATCGATGGCGACGTTGAAATCACCCCAGTTGTCCCACGAGAACGCATAGCTGGCCTGCATGTCGACAGTCTTCACGTCCATCTGGTCGACGTTTTGCGGCTGACGCAGAATGCGCGAGGCACGCAGTGTCACCGGATCACGCAAGATGGCCGGGTTCGGGTTGGCATTCACGTAAGCGCGCGCCGCTTCCCAGGTTGCGGACCCTGGTACACGGCTGAAGCTGGCGGGAGTTGCCCCGATGGCTGCTAGCACATTGATGAAGTCCTGCGACCCAATGTCCTGGTTGGTCAGCGTGAAGATACGGCCTGTGTATTCGATTTCCTGATAATCGATACCAACCGACAGTCCATCAAGCGGCTCCCAGGTGAAACCGATGTTCTGCAGTGTGGAACGCTCCACGTCCAGCAGCGGATTGGTGGTATTGCACCCGTCCACGCCGATGAAAGAAACACCGGTCAGCTGGTCTGTACCGTCGCGGGCGCTGGAGCAGCCGTTCAGGTTAACAGCGCCCACCTGGCTGGCCAAGGGCGCAAGGAAGCCTTCACCCCATGACGCACGCACTGCCAGCGAGGGAAGCGCTTCCCAGCGAATTGCCAGCTTTGGCGTCGTTGTCCGCAGATTCAGGTCGTCAAACTTCTCGTAACGTGCCGCTGCCTGGATGGACAGTGTGTCCAGAACCGGGACTTCCACTTCAAGGAAGGTTGCACGCACGGTGGACTCGGACGACGCCTGGCGCTGAATGGCTGCCGGTGCGTTGAAGTCTTCGCCAATGGTGCGTGCCTTCACGGCGTTATCGACAACTTTATCGTCACGAATGTGTCCACCGAACGCCAGCTGGACCGGGCCTGCGGGCAGTTCAAACAGCGGACCGGTCACGACGGAGTCAAACACGCGATACCGACGGATATCCTCTGTAGTCGCCTGAACAGACAACCAGTCGACAAGCGCCTGACTGTTCTCAGTTACGCCTTTGCGGAAGAACGGAGAACGGGCATCCTGAGACATGAAGGGGTTGAACCACTCATTGCCGTTGGGGCCGCCACGGCCCTGGAAGCCGGCAAGAATACGGCTGGCAAACTCTTCATAAGTTGTGTAGCGATCACGCCGCAGCTGGTGGCTGAGGGATGTCGAGCCGGACCAGTCATTGCCCAGTTCATAGCGCGCAGACAAGGTATGGCGGTCTGTCAGCAGGACGGTGTCATCCCACTGTGAGCCTGACTTCAAGTAGCTCGGCTGCGGAGACTGTGAGCGCCCGTTGAACGTACGGAATGCCAGCGGATATACCGCCTGCCCGAAGGGGTTGGCCGGGTGTGCTGCCGGGATCACCATGGATGGCCCACGCGTCGTGTTCATCGGCGAGGCTGCTTCCGTGGTGAACGTGTTCAGGTTGTGGTCAAACACCGCCTGATATTCCAGCTCCAGCCATTCGGTGGTCTGGTGGGTCACGTTGACATAGCCGGTGTACTGTTCGTTGGGGCGGTTGTACTCGATCCACTGGCCGAAGAAAATCGCACAGCGCTGGCCGTTGGCCAGGCGGATACCGCTGGGGAAACTGTCAAACTGGCCTTTGTCATTCTGGTTGTTGCCGAAAGTGCCGCAAGAAGGGTCCACCAAGGGCGCTGAGCTGGTCAAGCCACGGAAAGTACCGGGGGGGCCGTCAGTGAAGATATCATTGTCGGCACGCAGATACTTGGGGCGCTCATAGCGCATCATCGGCGTCTCTTTCTTGTACTGCAGTGCGGCAACGATGTTGAAATCATTGATCTCGCGACCGAACAGCAAACCAAGAGAATATTCCTCCATGGTGCCTTCCTGATCGCGGCCGTAGGTGCTGCGGGCACGAATACCGTCATATTCCTTGATGGGGATCAGGTTGACCACGCCGGCAACCGCATCGGAGCCGTACAGTGCGGAACCGCCGTCCAGCACGATTTCCATGCGGCTCAGGGCGATGTCCGGGACGATGGAGCCGACTTCTTCGTTGTTCACGACACGCCTGCCGTCAAACATGGTCAGCGTACTGCTGCTACCCAGGCCACGCAGGTTGAAACCAGAAGTGTTGCCGTCCTGACCGCCACCGGGACCGCCAAGCACGTTGCCGACCGCATCGATGTTGTCGGTGTAGACGAGGTCACGCATGAACTGGCCGGTGCTGACGGATCCAGTGGACATCATCGCTTCCTGATCGATGGTATCGACAGGTGACGCGCCAGCGAAGGCGCTGTTGCGGATATACGTACCAGTGACGACCACTTCTTCCACTTCTGCGTCAGCGTCAGCAGCAGGTGCTGGTGCTTGTGCAAAGCTGACTCCTGGCAGAGCAGTGGCAATTGCAATAGAGGTGTATAGAAGAGAATGTTTCAGTTGCATCAAGCGTGTGCGGTGAAAATGATCTCGCATTGTTTGTCTCCGTCGATTAGTAGCATTACTTCTTGTTGTTGTTCTGTCACGTTACCAATGCCGCCGCTGATGCGATGGGGCACGCAACCTATTGTCATCCGTCCGCCAGGGAGCAGCCCCCAGCCTACGCATTGCAATCCTTTGTAAATCAGGGCGTTACATTCACTGTGACGTACTGATCGTGAAATAGTCCGCCGTCATCAGCGCGCGCCCACAGCACATAGGTGCCAGGCATATCGAAGGTGACGTCTACTGAATACATTCCATCCTCGGGAACTGGCGGTGGCACCCACAAAGCGCCCCACGGCGAGTTGGCGGAATTGCGAGTATCTTCCCAAGGCTTGACCTGGGGCGGATCGAAGGTGGCATTGCCTTCCCCGCGATAAATATTCCAGGACAGGAACAGCCCATTGGTCTTGCCTACGGTCACCCGAGACGGGGGACGCATCCAGCGAGCGATCCCTGTTCCACCTGCTCCGGTAAAGGCGGCAGAAGTGGCTCGGGGCTTTGGCAGGCCATCATCGGCAACGTGCGCTTGCAGGTTGAGCGGTTGCCCTGCGCGAACGGTCCGCACAATCTGGTCACCGACACGGTCGCCCTGCACTGTCACCAGAGGCGGTTGATTGGAACGGGATTCGGGGCTGCTGGTGCCGGCGCCGAGCGATCCGGTTTCAGACGCGATTACCACATTGTCGATCACATAGTCGCGGGCCAGAGTGGCATAGGCCACTTTGGTGACGCCGTTGACAGTCACTGTCCAGGCCAGCTCCTTGTCGCCCCAGTCGGCGGGAACGGGCACTTCAAACGTGAAGCGGTTGCGGCGGGGCAGAAAATGCGTTGGCTGACCGCGATCCTCCAGCCCGGGCGAGAAGAAGTTTTTTTCACCCACCGGGATCTTCAACTCTTCTTCCCAGTTCTCATTCTGGTAACCAAAGATGAAGACATAGGTGCCGTCTGCATTCTGGCGCCAGCCTTCGTAGGCTGGTTCCAGATACTGCCCTTTGCGGTAGGAAGGCTGGGCCAGAGCGCCCTCCATCAGGAACGTGGAAATGAGGATGGCGGCAAGCCACCGGGCAACGCTGGCGCTGCGCAGCCAGTTCAAACGAAGAGACATCAGTTCACTCCCTGGGTCGCCGAAGCGACTTCATTATTGTTTTGCGGTTCCGGCTCCAGTGGTGCCACCAGCGGGGCGAGGCACAGTGGGCACCCGATCTGGTGATCATTCGGGCCAAGATTCAATACCTCGCGACGCTTGGCCATTTCGTCCAGAAACTGCTCTTCCGTCATGGCAACCCGCATGCCCAGATCAATGAACATGTTGGTCACCGACCGGTTGCCCGAGCCCTGCCAGTTGCGGGAGTCAGGAACATTCGGATTGGTGCGGGTGTTGTTCATGTACCCGACGATGTGCAGAACAGCCCCTTTGGGCAGCAAGGGGGCGGTGTGGTCTTCGTAGGTGTAGCCGCGCACCCAGTTGTGATCGTAGCCAACGCAGGTCAGCGTCTCGACGGTGTATCCCCAGATGGCTTCCAGGCACATGCGTTCGCCGGGGGCATGCAGATGCGGTTCAAAGGTCACGATCTTGGTGGGCTGCTCCAGAACGGCATAGGCGTGCAGTTCCTGACCGTCTTCATTGCCGGTGATGCTGATGTCCACGCCGTTGCCCAGAGACAGAGAGGCGCGCTGAT